>JAQUXM010000151.1 GCA_028692415.1 Syntrophomonadaceae bacterium
GTAGAGAGCATAACGGAATAAAGGCGGATATTCCTGGTTGAAAAATTCTTCAGCTGTATTTTGGCTATAGCCTGCTTGCAGTGCAATACCTCCCTTCGCCAGATGCATCTATATAATATAAGACACACAAAGAGCTCTATTTCTTACAGTATACATAATAACGAGGCGAAAAGATGTCCCCCGCTTCTTTAAACGGTCGGGCTCCTATTAACAAAACCGGCGGCGGGTCTAATCCCCCGCCTTGTTGCCGCGGTGGGTTGAAACAAGTTCCTTTCTTTTGTGTTCCTAAACAGGTTTTGAATAGTGGTCAATTTAGAAAAAGACTTAAAAAGGGCTGAGGCAGTGAGTGGGAAAAGTGTTTAGATAGCAGTTAAAATGTATATTAACATTAACACTGCTTTAGCATTTAGCTTAAAACATAGAAAGTAATGGCAGATAACGATAAAAAATAATATATAATATAATAAGAAAGTCAATTGCAATTTGTTTAGCTAAGAACTGCTTACTGGAATTATTTTAGTTGGGGGGTGAAGGGTATAAAAATAAAGGAATTTGGTTCAAAGGTTTTAATCACTTTGCTGGGCCTGTTATCAACATTTATTTTTGTTTTGCCCGGGCAGGCCGCCAATAGAAATGATGCTTTGTTTGATCTTAAAGATACGTTTAACAGCCCGGTTGGCGAAAAGGTTAATGGCGTAACCCTTATTTTGATAGTCATTACCTGTGCAGCATTAGTAATGATATTTCGATATTATTTTACGCGGGAAGAAAAGGCGCAGCGTGAAGCCCGTGAAATGTACCGTGAGCGGCACCGCAGCCAATCAACAGAGCAGAAGCGCGGTTGGTTCAGGCTGAAGACCGATGCTGAATTCAGATGGATTCCTGCCCATCTGGTCGACCGGACCAGAATAAGCAATTATAATGTTGACCAGTTAATCGACATCAGTGGTGGCGGCCTTTCTTTTTCTACCTTTGAGGTACTGAATGCTGAGGATGAAATTAATATGATCCTGCCCACCGGAGACGCCAATCCACTTTCTGTAGATGGGCGGGTAATCAGGGCGGTAAAAGGCGATGAGGCTTATAACGTATCGATTCAGTATATCGGCCTGCTTAATGGGCAACGCGATAAATTGGTGGCCTGGATTCAAAATAACCAGCGTACCGCTATGTTCTTTGATAAGCAGAAAGATACTGAGGAAGAAGCCTCGGAAGATGAAGAAGTCAATGAAATGGATGTTGAGGAAAAAGCCTGAAGATATTGGTAAACTAAAGTTTAAATGGAGTTTTAGCAGGGGAATAATTACTTGCCCCTGCTTTTTTCTTTTATTAGCAAAATACTTTAATCTTGATTTTTTAATACCTGTGTTCTATACTGTTATTAGAAATTTAGAAAATCATCTAAATATCTCAAAATAGATTTTATGTCTGGGAGGTGTGGAATGTATGTCTTTTAATATGGCCTTCAAAGCTTTGGCCGATGGGACACGCCGGGAAATATTGCGCATGCTGCAAAAAGAGGATCTGAGCGCGGGGGAGATCGCTGCTCAGTTTAGTATGAGCAAGCCCAGCATTTCACATCACCTGAATATACTTAAACAAGCTGATCTGGTTCAGGATTTGCGCAAGGGCCAGAATATTTATTATTCATTGAACACCACGGTTTTTCAGGAACTTATCGGCTGGTTTTATGAACTTACGGACTCGGGTGGAAAAAGCAATCCCCAAGACAAAAATCAGAGCAAGGATAAAAAGGGGTCCGGAGCAAGCAAAAATATACTGGGAGGAGATGATTGCTGATGCAAGAAAGCAACTATCGTTTGGATTGGGATACAGTAAAACAAGATTGGCCGCTGTGGTTGGTCATGGCGGGGCTCTTGCTGGCTGCGGTGCTGGTTTATCCCCATCTCCCGGCCAAGGTTCCCGGCCACTGGAATATACATGGTGAAATCGATGCTTATTATCCTAAATCTTTCGGTGCCTTTTTTGAACCGTTAATGGTCATCGCGGTCTACCTCTTGATGCTGTTTACACCCTTGATCGATCCCAAGCGGAATAACTACCTGCGCTTTGCCGGAGCTTACCGCCTCCTGCGCTGGGCCGTTGTTTTATGCTTTGGCCTCTTATATGCTGCAACCATTCTGGTTGCGCTTGGCTACCCGGTCAATGTGGCGCTTCTGGTTAAGGCCTCAGTTGCCATGCTGTTCATTATCACAGGCAACTTTATGAGTCAATTCCGGCATAACTATTTTGTGGGCATTAAGACCCCCTGGACCCTGGCCAGTGAAGAAGTCTGGCAGCGCACTCACCGGATGGGAGCCCGTATTTGGGTGGCGGGCGGTCTGATATGCCTGGCCACAGCCCCGGTTCAAGCTTCCTGGGGCGCCTATGTGTTCTTCATAGCAGTGCTAGTCATGGTGATGGTTCCAATGGTTTATTCCTATGTCGTTTTTCATAAACTGCATGATCAAACACATTAAACGTGAATATTGCGAGCCGGGTAAGGATCTCGGCTCACTTTTATTTTCTGCTTAGCAATAGCGTTAAATTTTGTTAGGATAATTAGGGTAGAAAATACTTTACACTGGGGAGAAGGAAAACTTGGCAAAGGGTTTTATCAAGGCAACAAGCACTATAGTCATCGTTTGCTTTATGATGTATATGCTGGTACTGCAGCTTGCTTTGCCTTATTGGGCAAACCTGAATTTCGCATACCAGTACCGTATCAAATATGATTTCATAGTTAATGAAACGGTCAACCTGGATGTGATTCTGGAGCAAATTGCTGCCCAAATCAAACGGGAAAAGTTACAGGATTACTTGATTGTACTGGGCGATTCGGTGGCCTACAGCGGTCCGGGGCCATCCTCGCAATCACTGGCTTATTATATGGAGGATATAGCCCGGCAAAGAGGCTGGCCGGACTTAAGGGTTTATAATCTTGCCATGCCAGCCATGCAGACCGGAGATATTTATACCATGCTGCTTAAACTGGAGCGGCATGGCATCTCCAGCGATCATCTCATTTTTAACCTGATTTATGCCGGTTTTGCAGAACGCAACCCTGATCCATCCATCGTATTCTGGCTGCAAAATGATCTAAAAGAACTGGACCCGGACACTTACCAGGCAGTTTTACCTCAACTGGAATCCAATAACTATAAAAAGTCCGAAAGGCTGCAGCTGAAGGTTCATAATTATATAGTCAGTCATTTGAATATCTATCGCTACCGGTATTTGCTGCGCAAGGATTTGGAAAAACGCTATTACCAGGCCTGCAATATACCGCTTCCCGATGATTCGCTGGGAGACGCCGGGATCTGGACGGAAAAGCCAGGGCTGAACAAGATGCTGCAGCAGCAGGAATATGCAAAAGGTTTTTCAGCGAAATCATTTGATATGAGTGAAAAAAATCCCCAGATACTTTTTCTCAATAAGATAATAGCCCGGCAAAAGAATAAGCAGACTATAATATTTTTGGCCGGAATAAATGATGTACTGCTCCGCGAAAAAGTACGGCAGCCGGGTTACATGCAGAACCTGAAGCTTATCGACCATTACTTGGCCGGAAAAAATGTCAGCTATGTTAATCTCCAAGGCCGTATAGATGATTCGCGATTTTCCGATCATGTACATTTGACTGCCAAAGGCTACCAGGAGTTGAGCAAGATATTGCTGGACCGCTATGTGAATTCACGCGGACTTGATTATATGGATAATAGAAATAATGGATTAGCAGAGAATATATAGAGGAGTTCCAGATGCTTTTTCAAACCCCTGAGTTTATTGCTTTTTTAATAATCACCCTTGTTTTGTATTATAAATTGCCTGCTGCGCGTTCCTGCTTGCTGGCTCTGGCAGATCTGTTGTTTTATTTGGCGGCCGGATTAAACGGACTGCTGCTATTGGCAGCGGTTAGTGCGGTTTCATATTACCTGTCCATAAAATTAGGAAGCCGGCATGCCCGTGTGTTTCTGACTCTTGCTTTACTGCTTAATATTGCCAACCTGCTCTTTTTCAAATATATTGTATTTTTTCTGAACAATATTGTGAAGATCCCAGGGCTCGAATTTTTAGAAATTCCGGGTGCACTTTTAAATATAATACAACCCCTGGGTATATCCTTTTACACATTTCAATTGATAGCTTACCTGGTCGACATCTACCGGAAAAAATGTGAACCGGCACGCAGTCTTCTACACTTCTGGCTCTTTGTCTCTTTTTTCGCCAATGTGGTTGCGGGGCCAATCATGCGCGGCAATGAGCTGATTCCCCAGCTGGAAAGCCTGGCCTCGATCAGGTTTTCCGGCGCTTCCTTGCGCCTGGGACTGGCTTATTTTACGCTGGGTTTATGCAAAAAAATCCTGCTAGCTGACTACTTGACCGTATATGTTGATCAATTCTTTGTGCAGGGCAGCAGCCTCGCAACTATCCAAGCCTGGATAGCCGCCTATTTATTTACTTTTCAAATATATTATGACTTCTCGGCTTACAGTGAAATGGCGATGGGGATTGCCTGTTTGTTCGGAATTAACCTGAAACTGAACTTTGCCACCCCCTACTTAAGCTCCAATCCCAGCGAATTCTGGCGGCGCTGGCATATAACTCTGTCCAATTGGATAAGGGATTATCTTTATATTCCGTTGGGGGGATCGCGCCGGGGAGAACTGCGGAGATACCTCAACCTCTTCGCCGCAATGAGCATTTCCGGTTTGTGGCACGGAGCAGCCTGGACTTTTGTAGTCTGGGGCATGTACCATGGCGTTCTGCTGATATTACATAATATCTATAAAAAGATTAGGCTTGTACAACGGATGGCTATAAACGCAGGTTCAATATTAAATGCCATATCGATTTTGATTACATTTCATTTGGTCTGTATTGGCTGGGTATTCTTTAGGGCACCTAACCTGAATACCGCCCTGCATATGGTTTACCATATGTTGAATCCACTGAATATGACAATTGACCGTGCTTCCATGAAGTATTTGGCTATTATAGCCATGCTTTTCAGTCTTCATATTGTCGAGTTCTACTTGCGCCAAAACTACGATTATCTATCGGCACTATGGCGAAAATACTTTCCCGCCCCTCTTAGGGCTTTGGCCTATGCCTTGATATTGCTCCTGCTCATAACCTTCTCCACTTACCAGCCTAATAGTTTTATATACTTCAAATTCTAAGCTATCCTGAGCGAGCTTGAGCTATTAGACAAGTCAAGATCTGCTCCAAAAGCCAGTTATTATAAGGTAAGGTAGGATTTATGCCACCTTGGCAAAGCGAATGAAAAACGTGGTTCCGATGGGACTGGTGTCAATATCGATATTGGCGTAGTGGTGGGCGGCAATATTGTAACAGATGGACAAGCCCAGACCTGTTCCATTGTCTTTGGTGGTGAAAAACGGGGTACCTATTTTCTCAAGAACGTCGGCTTTTATACCTTGACCCTGGTCTTGCACAGCCATAACCAAGTACTCATCTTCCATATATGTCCT
>JAQUXM010000152.1 GCA_028692415.1 Syntrophomonadaceae bacterium
TACCGTTATTTGGGGTCTGCCTGGGTTTGCAGGGCATAGTGGAATACTTCGGCGGAAGCCTGGGGCAGCTGGACTATCCTCAGCATGGCAAGTCCTCCAAGGTCAGACTCTGTCAGCCTAGCCCCTTGTGGGAAGGGCTGCCGACCGAATTAAGGGTTGGACGTTACCATTCATTGTATGCGGCAGCAGTGCCGGATTGCCTTCAAATAACTGCTATGTCCGAGGACGGGGTGGTAATGGCTGTGGAACACAAAGAATTGCCTATTTCCGCCCTGCAGTTTCATCCCGAGTCAATTATGACCTCGAACGGGGATTTTGGATTTAAAATTTTGCAAAATTTAATCAAGCAACTGTAAGAAAAGGGAACACACCACGTTACCCTTTGGGTAAGGGCAATTTTAGGTGGTCCGTGGAGTCGTGGTCCCCGCAGGGGGAAATGTACTCGTTGGAGGCTCAGCAGTAGATTATGCCGAAAAAGGCGGAAGACGATTAAATCCCGGAGATTACAGTAATGTTTAAGGCTCAATTCTCAGCTAATAGCTGAGAATTGAGCCCTTTTTGCTGGTGAAATTCCAAGTAAAGAATAAAACCATCTCCTGTGCCATCCCCGCTTGCATTATTGGTTGTTGAAATATTTGGTAAGTATAATCTATCCTTGCAAAAAAGCTCGAATAATTTGGAAATATTTAAATATTTACTGACAAAGAACAGCAATATTCCCAAAGGTTATTTTGGAAAGTTGTCTAATCAGAGATAAAGGGTATTTATTAAGGGGTGTTCAGGATGAATTCTGTAAATAAAAGTAGAGCAGAACATTTATTAAAAAATACTGTTCTGCTAGGTATGTTGTCTGAATTAGAAACTTATCAAACGGAATATCAGTTTACCCAAAAAGAATTATTGCAAGGAGAAACGATGTATCCAACCCCACCCGGGGATCATCCTGAGCTATTTTGTTGTTTTTCGCCTGAGCTTAATTACACCTTTGTAAATGAGGCATATTGCCAGGTTTTCAATAAAAATCGAGAAAAACTAATAGGTGCGAGTATTTTGTCTCTGGCTCAAGAGCAATATCATAACGAAATAAGTAATTTATTGCATTCCTTGACACCCCAGAATCCACTTATTTATGCTGAATACACGTGGATTGGTTGTGAGGGGAAGGTTTACTGGCGGGAATGGATAGGCCGGGCTCTATTTGATGAAAACGGGTGTTTAATAGAATACCAAGCCATTGGCCAGGATATTACCGAGCGCAAAGAGGCAGAGGAACAGATTCGCTATCGACTAAAACTGGAAGAAGCTGTAGCCAGCGCTTCGCGAATTCTAATTGATCCTGGCGAGGCCGATATCCAGGAGATTCTCAGGATTCTAGGTGAGGCCGTTGCTGCCAACCGTACTTACATATTTTGGTTCCGGGAAGATGGTGTGACTTGTGATAATACCTATGAGTGGTGTGAACCGGAAACAAAACCTCAGATAAATAATTTACAAGGTTTGAATGGCTATTCGTTTCCTTGGTCGATGGACAAACTTCAGAAAGGCGAAAATATAATTATTACGGATATAAATGCGCTTCCTCCGGAAGCGAGTGCTGAAAAAGAAGGATTTCAATCACAGGGCATATTTTCATTGCTTATGGTTCCGATTAATTATGCTAATAAGAAAATACGGGGGTATATGGGCTTTGATGATACTAAGCAATGCCGGTCATGGCAAAGGGAGGATGTTCGGTGTCTCAGTATGGTTGCTGAGATGCTGGGAGCTTACTGGGAACGTAAAGAAGTTGAAAAGGCATTAAAGGATAGTGAGGCAAAATTTCGAACTCTGGTCGATACTGCTCCGGCCCTTATATTTGTGTGGCCGCTGTCTGATGATGATGGTTCGCTGGTTTATTTGAATTCTGCGTATAAATCAATCCTCGGTTATAACAGCGAAGAGGTCTTGAATATGAGTTGGCGCGATTTTATGCACCCTGATTACGAGGAATTAGCCCAGGCAAGGATTCAAGCACGACTGCGCGGTGATTGTGATAATATCCGTTATGAGACGAAATTCTTAGGCCAAAACGGGGAGGAACACTGGGGAGATGTAGCAACCAGCCCGATTCAATGGGAGGGGAAGCCGGCTATATTGGGAATAGTATACGACATTAGCGAGCGTAAACAGATGGAAGAAGAACTTCGGCAAGCGCGCAATGAATTGGAAATTCGAGTTAAAGAAAGAACTGCAGAATTAAGTATCGTAAACGAAAGACTACAAAAGGAAATTGCCGCCCACCGGCAGTCAGAACAAGAGCTGCTGTTAAGCGAGGCCCGTTACCGGGCCATAGTTGAAGATCAAACCGAACTGGTCATACGTGCTCTGCCGGATACTACTTTGACTTTTGTCAATGAAGCTTTAGCTCGTTTTTTTAATAAGCAACCGGCGTATTTCATTGGCAATAGTCTATTGGCTAACATTGTTGAAGCAGACCAACCCGTGGTTATGGAAAAGTTAAAATCACTGACACCAGAAAAACCAGATACTGCATATACCTTAAGGCAATATCAAAAAGGCGGAAAAGTCTGCTGGCAGGAGTGGACAGCCCGGGCTATATTCAAAAATCAGCAACTGGTTGAATACCAGGCAGTCGGACGTGATGTGACTGAACGAAAAAAGGCCGAAGAAGCGTTGGCAAGAAGTGAGATGAACTTTAAAAAACTGGCTGAGACCTCGCCGGCTGCAATTTTTGTTTTCAACCAAGACCGGCTTTTATATATGAATTCCACTGCCAAGTTTGCATGCAATTGCAGTGATGAAGATATTCGTGAGATGAATCCCTGGGATCTGGTGCATCCAGACTACCATGACCCGCTAAGACAGGCTGGTATAGCCCGGAGAAAAGGTGAGATGGTAGCTCCCTATGAAGCAAAATTAATCGGCAAGAATGGGCTGGAAAGATGGGGTTATCTATCGGCGGATATTATTGATTATGAAGGACAAGAAGCTATTCTAGGGATAATAATTGATATCAGTGAACGCAAGAAAATGGAAGAAGACCTTCTGAAAACCAGCAAATTGGAATCGCTGGGTATTTTAGCCGGAGGCATCGCCCATGACTTTAATAATATCCTTACCGTGATCAGCGGAAATATTTCTTTGGCTAAAATGATTATGGAGTCAGATCCTGAGCTTTATGAACTTTTAAACGAAGTGGAAAAGGCTGCCTTTCAGGCTCGGGATCTGACTCAACAATTACTTACTTTTTCCAAAGGCGGTGCACCCATTAAAGAGACGGCGTCAATTCAGGAGTTATTGCTTGATTCAGCAAGCTTTGTATTAAGGGGTTCCAATGTAAGCTGCAATTTTGCGATTCCGGATGAACTTTGGACGGTTAGCATCGATAAAGGCCAGATCAGTCAGGTCATTAACAATCTTATAATTAATGCTGACCAGGCTATGCCTGAAGGCGGAATGATAAAAATGTCTGCGGAAAACTTCTTCAACCCGGTAACTTCGCTGGCTTTGCAGGCCGGCAACTATGTAAAAATATCCATCCAAGATCAGGGAATCGGAATACCGAAAAAACATCTGGCTAAGGTCTTTGACCCCTATTTTACCACCAAGCAAAAGGGTCATGGATTGGGGTTGGCCACCTGTTATTCAATAATCAAGAAACATGCGGGTGATATAGATATTCATTCCGAGTTGGGAATAGGAACTATTATTAATGTTTACTTGCCTGCCAGTCCCCATGAGGAAGTAGTCAAAGAGCGTTTGGCCCAAAAAAACTTGTTCGGGCGGGGAAAAATACTGGTAATGGATGATGAGGCGACAGTTAGAGAGACCCTGGGCAGAATGCTCAAGCACTTGGGTTATCATATAGATTTTGCTGCGAATGGGCAGGAAGCAATTGAACAATATATGATATGCCAACAAGCAGGTGAATTTTATGATGCGGTAATTATGGATCTAACCATTGCCGGAGGTATGGGTGGGAAAGAGGCCTGTAATAGACTGCGGCAAATAGATAATCAGGTTAAGGTGCTGGTTTCCAGCGGCTATTCCAATGATCCGGTGATGGCTGATTATAAACAACATGGCTTTTGCGGAGTTATCCCTAAACCCTATGAAATTGAAGGGCTTAACCAGATACTATATGAAGTGATTGCAGATAAACAAGATAATTAATCTTCCTTTCCTTCGAGCACGGTTAAGCTTGCTTGATTACATCGATGATTGGAGCGTATAGAATCTTGAAGCTTTACGGAGTTTGGGGGAGTGAGATGCTTGATTGCATTCTCTGGCTTGACCGGCTGGCGGAGAGAGCGGTTGCCGAAATCAGGAATCCCTGTCTGGATGTTTTTTTTCTAAAGCTTACCATCCTGGGTTCGCCGTTGGTATTAATGCTGATGGGGGAATTGCTCGCACTGTATTGGCTAAAACATAGGAAATACCTGCAGGTGGTATTTATTAATTCTGTTTTAATAACGACCTGGATCCTTATCTACTATTTAAAGATTATGTTTGGCCGCAACCGGCCAACCGGGGAAGTGCTAAGCCAAGCTTTTGGCTACAGTTTGCCCAGTGGACATGCAATGCTCTCTTTATGTTTTTATGGTTTTTGCGCTTTTTTATTGCTGGAAAAATGGCCGGGCTTTAAGGGGAGAACCGGGGCTGCAATACTGGGCGTTTTGATATTGCTGGTTGGAGCAAGCCGGGTTTATCTGAATGTCCATTATCTGAGTGATGTACTGGCGGGTTATTTTTTTGGCGGGATTTTGCTCTGCCTTTTTATAAGGATTTTTCGCCGGTTAAGGCAAAAAATTAAACAATAGACTATTTGCGGGCTTTTTTTTGGGCATTAATACCTTTAAGATATTTTCTTTTTTGCTGAGCTTCCTTGGAAAATATTTGTTGGTGCTTCGCTTGCTGTTTGCCACCCCCAAGATATTCGTTTTCCAAGCCCCGGGCTACGATAAGGGTATGGCCATCGTCATAACTCAGGGCTATAGGCAGGTCGGATTCTCCATAAACTATTTTATAACCGAATTCTTTCAGAGATTTTTCTTCCTTGAGCAACTTTCTGATTTCTTGTTTTACAACCGAAAAACCTAGACTGCTATGATGTCCTTTGCCATGGTTCAAGTCCAGTAGATCCACCCCGTTATTTAAGCACCAGTCCAGATTTTGGACGGTTTTCTGCCGGGCTTCTTCCACATTCAATCCATGCAGGTTGAGGGTCTCAATCTTCATCTTTTTTTACCATTCCAAACAAAATATTTGCTACGGGCACAATCACCCGCGGATAAAAGCACGCTGTGGAAACAGGCAAGCATCTGGGAAAAGCCTGGTGAGATTTTAAAAGTCAGGATAGGGTATAATTGCAAGATTTCTTCCCCTCACTCCTCAGCTCTGACGCTCACGTTATTTACAATTATTCTACTACAGAAAGCGGCTATTCGTAAGCAGGGTAATAATATGACGGGAGTTTGTGATATGAT
>JAQUXM010000029.1:0-23931 GCA_028692415.1 Syntrophomonadaceae bacterium
CGGGACAGACCATTACACACTGCCCGCAGAATACGCAGGTGGAATCAGCCAGTTTGCCGTCAAAAGGAGTGGCGATTTTTGCATGATGTCCTCTGTCTTCGATGTTAATCGCCTGGGCTCCGGTTATTTCATCACAGACCCGAACGCAGCGGGTGCACATGATGCACTTGTCATAATCCCTTATTATAAAGGGATTGGGGTCTTCGGTATGGAAATGGGGTCCCTGGCCATCAAAGCGGGACTCTTTTACTCCATAGCGGTACATATAGTCCTGCAATTTACAGGAGCCGTCGCTTTCACAGGTCGGGCATTCAAATTTATGCCGGGCTGCCAAAAGCTCCAGAACGACCGTACGGGCTTCCACTACATCAGGGCTTTCGGTTTCAATTACCATATTGTTTTCGGCAGGCATTACACAAGCAGCTACCAGAGTAGGTCTTCCCTTGGCTTCTACCACGCACATCCGGCATGAACCTGCCAATCTCAGGTCAGGGTCATAGCAGAGGGTGGGGATGTCGGCTCCGGCTTGACGGCATGCATCCAGCAGCATTGTACCTTTTGGTACTTGAATTTGTTTACCATCTATTGTTAAATTTATCATCCTTGTCCCTCCCTTACGCGTATTGCAGAAGTTTTCTTCTGTATTCGTGGCCGAAGTGTTCAATGGTCGAAGTTATGGGTATGGGTGCGGCCTGGCCCAGTCCGCAGAGAGCGGCTTTTTTCATAACTCTGGCCAGCAGCAGGATATTATTGATATCAGCTTCAGTAGCGCGGCCGGCATTGATTTTCTCCATGATTTCCCGGCAGCGGAAGGTTCCTTCGCGACAGGGGTTGCACTTGCCGCAGGATTCATGTTCAAAGAATTTGGATATTCTGGTTACGATATCTACAATGTCGCGGGTCTCATCCAGTACGAGCACAGCTCCCGAACCCAGGGCAGCACCAATCGTCCCCATGGAATCAAAGTCGATGGGGGTATCAAGATTCTGTTCGGGAATAAAGGCACCGGAAGTACCGCCAACTTGGACGGCTTTGAATTTTTTGCCGTTCTTGATGCCTCCGCCCAGTTTGTAGATAACATCTCTTAGCATATAATTGGTGGGGACTTCAAAATAGGTGGTGTTGTTTGCATCACCGGTCAGGGTTAATACCTTGGTACCGGGATATTTAGGGGCACCGATGCTGGCATACCATTCAGCCCCATTGCTTAAGATATAGGGCAGCGCAGCAAAGGTTTCTACGTTATTTACAACGGTGGGTACTCCCCATAATCCGGCTACACCCGGGAATGGGGGTTTGAAACGGGGTTCTCCCCGATGACCTTCGATGGATTCGATGAGGGCGGTTTCTTCGCCGCAGACATAGGCTCCGGCTCCCATCCGCACTTCAATATCAAAATCTCCTAGAGCACCGACAGCTTTGGCACTCTGAATGGCTTTATTGAGCAGCTCCACTACAAAGGGATATTCTCCCCGGCAATAGATATAGCCCTGTTTGGATTCAATGGCGGTTCCGCAGATGGCCATCCCTTCCAATAAAGCCTGAGCATTCTTTTCGCAAATTATCCGGTCTTTGTAAGTTCCGGGTTCGCCTTCGTCAAGGTTGCATACTACATATTTTACCGGGGCCGGGGGAACAAAGCTCCACTTCATTCCGGCATTAAATCCGGCTCCACCCCGTCCTCTAAGGCCGGAGCTTTTGACTTCCTGAATCAGGTCTTTTCGGTCCATCTGGCGAGCCTTTTCCAGACCCTTGTAGCCGCCGACTTTTATATAATCCTCCGCTATGCGGGGATCGATTTTATCGGCATGCTCCAGCAATAGACGCATTTCATCGGCCATTACATACCATCCCTTTCTATAAGGTTGTCCCAATCTTTTTTATCTCTCTATATCTATATCTTTATATATATTTCTTATTTTGTTATCTTCCCGCTGCTCCTATTTATAGGCACTTAGTATTTCAGGAACTTTGGCTGCGGATACGTTAAACACCGGTTCGCTGTTTACGGTTATGACCGGAGTCGCCTGGCACTGTCCAACGCATTCGGTCAATTCAAGGGTAAATTTGCCGTCTGCGGTGGTTTCCCCAACTTTTATGCCCAGATGCTTTTCAATTGCTTTTATTACTTCATCGGCACCAGCCACATGGCAGGGAGCACTTTCACACATACGGATAATATACTTGCCCCGTTTTTCTACGGAAAGATAAGAATAAAAAGTTGCTACCCCATAGGCCTGGGCCTGGGAAACCCCAAATACTTGGGCGGCCTCGGCAATTGCTTCTTCAGGTATATAGTTGTATTCCCTTTGCAAGGCATGGAAGGCTTCGATTATTCCACCTTGCTTGTCCTTCAGACCGTTAATGATGTCTTTATAATTGGCCACTACTACACCTCCCTGTTGGAATTAAATATCATTTCGGCACCGTACGCTAGTCGTATTAATCCTATATACTCACCTCTCTTTCTGCCGCTATTGATAATTACGGTTGATTCATGCTTAAGCATTGCTTGTTAATACAAAAGCCCATTCTATATAGTAATTCTATATATATAGGCTTTCACCCTGCATGACTATTGTGTGTTATAACACATTGTTATTATTTATATTATTCATATTGAACTACAAGATTAATTGCAGGCCAATATATCTGCACCTACATATACCATTATATTTAAGCCGTTAGCTAATTTTATCCCAATATTTTTTCTGCGGCTGCTTGCTGCTTACTGCCCCCGCCATATCTGCGGCGATATATTCCAGCACTTTGTTAACTTATTCCAGACGCCTGTAAGCATATGATTTGTGTACCACTTAAATAATAGTTTATTATAGATTAATAATATCACAATTTTTCTGAATATTTACTGGTATGCGCTGGTATTCGACTCTATAAGACATCGGAAACGCCAATTATAAGCATAGTATCCAAAAATTCTGGATGCGGCAGCGGGAGGGCCTTTGTGCGAAAACCCCATGCAAATTGCACGGGGTGGCAAAATGAGCTATGCAATTGTTTATTTTTTACCCTTCGACCAGCCGCTCGGCTATTCTTCTGGACTGAGCTAGAACTTCGGCTTCATTAAGGGTTTTAATCATACGATCTTCCATTATTATCTGCCCGTCAATTATAACGGTTTCCACATCGCCGGCCTGGGCTGCATAGACGATATTAGCCAGAATATCATAACGGGGAGTCATGTGCGCCTCTTCAAGACTCATTATAATCATATCTGCTTTCATACCGGGCTGCAGCCGGCCTAGTTCCTGTCCCAGGCCCAAACTTATTGCGCCATTGACGGTGGCCATCTCCAAAGCCTGGTAGGCCGGCAAAACCGTGGGGTCCATGGTATTTACCTTATGCAGCAAGGCACAACTCCGCATCTCCTGCAACATATCCAGGTTGTTGTTGCTTGAGGCCCCATCAGTACCCAGCGATACCGGGATGCCCGCCTTGAGCATAGCCGGCACCGGGGCAATCCCGCTGGCCAGTTTCATATTACTCTCCGGGTTGTGGGCTATCGCTACGTTATGCTTCTTCAATATCTCGATATCTTCCGGGGTAACATGTACACAATGGGCCGCTAAAACCTCGTGTTCGAAAACTCCCAGCGATTCCAGGTGAGCAACTGGTGTCTTTCCATATAATTTAATCATATCATCGAATTCCACCCTGGTTTCAGCAACATGGATATTAATACCGGTTTTTAACTCGGTAGCCAGTTGCAAAACCCTTGCCATATAGTCAGGAGGGCAGGTGTATGGTGCATGGGGTCCCAGCCAAAACATAATACGCCCCTCAGCGGCTCCATGCCATCTGCTTACCAGTTCACGGCTTTCAATAATAGCCCTTTCATTTTCCGGGCCGACTCCCACCATGCCCCGGGACAAAAGTGCTCTTATTCCAGAACTTTCTACCGCCCGGGCCACTTCATTCATGAAAAAGTACATATCGGTAAAAGTAGTAGTGCCGGATTTAATCATTTCGACTATGGCCAGCATAGTTCCCCAATAAACATCTTCAGCGCTTAGTTTGGCTTCCAAAGGCCAAACCTTGCTTTCCAGCCATTCCATTAAAGGCAGGTCATCGGCATAGCCCCGCAGCAAGGTCATGGCTGCATGGGTATGGGTATTGATGAAGCCGGGCAAGACTACCCGGTCCCTGCCATCTATTATCTTTGCATACTCACCCTGGGGAGCCTGTCCTGTGCCTATTGCTTCAATAAACTGCCCCTCGGTAATTATGTAACCTTTTTCAATTAAGGAATTTTCCCCATTCATTGGAATGATCGTAATGTTTTCCAGGAGAATGCTCACTTTCAGTCCCTCCTTATGATCCGGAATATGTTCGTTATTCATAAATACTTGGCCTTCAGTTCCCATAATGGTAACCCTAGAAGCATCAGTTGTGCCCGCTGGGTGCTGAGCATGGGTAACATTGGATAATTACTTTTTTTGCCCATATTGTTTAAAATTATGTTGGAGATGTTCAATATCATCAGCCCGCAAGGAATGCAAAGGCCCTAAAGTCCGGGCATAGATGGCTATCTGGGCAGTTTTATCCGCAATATAACAGACTTTCAGGGCTTCGGCCATATTGGCGCCCATGCCAATCAAACCATGATTGGCCAGGAGAACAGCTTTTCTGTCCTTTCCCAAGGCTTTCATAGTATTCTCTACCAATTGTTTGGAACCACAAGGGGCATATGATGTTACCCTGATCTCGTGCCCGATAATTTGGGCCGTTTCTTCCAAAATAACCGGAATATTCTGCCTAGCTACCGCAAAAGCCGTGGCATACAGGCTATGCACATGAACGATAGCTTTTATATCGGGGCGTTTTTTATAGATTTCCAGATGCAGCGGAGTTTCCACTGATGGTTTAAACTGTCCTTCCACCAGCTTCTGCTCCCAGTCAAGCAGTGCTATGTCTTCAATCCCCATGCTGTCGTAATCCATGCCACTGGGCGTTATCAAGAGCAAAGACTGGTCGGGAACCTTCACACTTACATTTCCCCAAGTGCCACTGACCAACTGGGCTTCATAAATCTCCCTGGCTGCCTGCAAGACCTCCTGCCGCTGCTGCAGGTATTGCATATCACTCATCCCCCTGTTTATTATTCGAAATGTATTGGTAGTTCGCTATGCACAAGCAATCATCCCTGATCGGTTTCGTCCCTTTTCATCAGGACTGTTTAAGCTTTTTCAGTTCACTGCCAAACGGTTTTTCAATTACACCCTTTTCGGTAATAATTGCTGTTATTAGTTGGTTGGGTGTCACATCAAAAGCGGGATTAAAGACATCGACATCTGGAAGGCTCAGTTGGATTCCCTGCAACTGGCGAATTTCTTCCGGGTTACGCTCTTCGACGGGAATTTGCATACCGTTACTAAGACTAAAATCCAGTGTGGACAAAGGAGCAGCAATGTAAAAAGGAATATTATTATGCCTGGCCAAAACCGCCAGCGAATAAGTCCCAATTTTATTGGCGGTATCACCATTAGCGGCAATACGATCAGCCCCTGTTATTACCGCGTCCACTTTACCGAGGCTCATGGTATAGCCAGCCATACTGTCAGTAATCAGGGTCAAGGGGATTTTATCATGCATAAGCTCCCAAACCGTTAAACGGCTTCCCTGCAGTACCGGCCTGGTTTCACAAACCCATACCCGTTTAATTTTGTTTCGAATGGCGGCTGACCTGATTACCCCCAGAGCGGTGCCATAACCACAGGTAGCCAGGGCGCCAGCATTACATACGGTCATTATATTGCAGTCTTCGTTCAATAAGGCCTGACCATGCTCACCAATCGCCTGGTTTATCTTAATATCTTCTGCATACATATTTTCGGCTTCATTTCTTAAACAAAGTGCTAGCTCTTTCTGGTGGGCAGAGTGTTTGGCTAGAAAAACCTTTTCCATTCTCTCCAGTGCCCAAAATAAATTTACGGCCGTGGGGCGAGTAGAAGCCAAAAGGGATTTTACCCTTTGGAAGTAAGCCTCCAGACCATGGCTTGGCCCATCATAATCAGCTATCGCCATAGCTACGCCAAAAGCCGCAGCAACCCCTATCAATGGAGCTCCCCTTAATTTCAGGGTCTTTATTGCTGTAGCCAGTTCTTCAACTGAAGCACAGGTCAGATATGCCAACTGCATGGGAAGCTGACTCTGGTCAAGAATTTTTAATTTCTGATCCTCGAAAAAGACGGTCCTTATCATTTTATGACCCCAGGTTCACTTAAAATTCGAGCACAATCACATTCTTTGTATTCGGGCAGATATTTTAAGCTGCTCATAATCAAGCACCTGGCACCTTCGATATTTTGCTGCATTAAATCCAGTACTTCACTGTGGGTTAAGATTCCCGGCGTTACGCCCGCCGCAAAATTGGTTACAATAGATATGTTGGCATAACACAGGCCCAATTCACGGGCCAGGCAGACCTCAGGCACACTGGTCATCCCCACCAGGTGTCCCCCCAGTTGTTTGAACATCATTATCTCAGCAGCGGTTTCAAAGCGAGGTCCTTCAGTACAAACATAGGTTCCTCCGTTATGAACACTCAAACCTTTTTCTTCCCCGGCTTTTAATAAAGCCTGACGAAGTTCAGGACAGTAAGGCACGGTCATATCACAATGTACTACACCTTCCTCACCACCCAGATAAAAAGTATTATGACGGTTTTTGGTAAAATCCATGAATTGATCGGCCAGCACATACTGACCGGGTTTAAATTCAAAGTGTAATGAGCCCACGGCTGCAGTGGCTAGAATGTTCTTAATGCCAAGCATTTTAAGAGCCATAATATTGGCCCGGTAATTAATTAAATGGGGGGGAATACTATGCTGTATGCCATGCCTGGGTATGAAGGCTACCTCGCATTCTTGATATCTTCCAATCGAAATCTGAACCTTTCCATAAGGTGTATCTTGCATTATTTCCTTTACATCATCCAGCAAACGAGGATCATAAACCCCCGTTCCGCCAATAACTGCTGTTCTTACCAACTATATTTCCTCCTTTGAATTTTGCATCACTAACCAGGAGCTCTCTACATCCATAACTTTCGATTCCTTGCTAAAAACCCGTCTCTTTCTAAGATTCTTCTTCCTCCTCGGCAAACAAAGCTTCAGCGAATATCTGAGGCGAGAAATCCCGCAGGTCTTCAAGTCCCTCCCCAATTCCAACCAGTTTAACCGGGATATTGAGCTCCTTAACAATAGCTAGCACGATACCCCCCTTGGCCGTGCCATCCAGCTTGGTCAGAATCAAACCGGTAACGCCGGTAACCTCTTCAAAATGCCGCGCCTGGCTTATAGCATTCTGCCCGGTGGTAGCATCCAGCACCAGCAGAACTTCATGCGGAGCACCGGGCATTTCCCGGCCAATGATATTCCTGACTTTCCCAATCTCTTTCATTAGATTGGTTTTATTTTGCAAACGCCCGGCCGTATCAATAATAAGGACATCAGCTTGGCGCGCCCGGGCTGCGTTAATCGCATCATACACGACTGCACCAGGGTCGGAACCCTCCTGATGTTTAATAATATCTACACCGACCCGGTCGGCCCAAATCTGCAGCTGGTCTATAGCCGCCGCCCGGAAGGTGTCCGCCGCAGCCAGCATCACCTTGCGCTGCTCTTGTTTGAACTTATAGGCCAACTTGGCTATTGAAGTAGTCTTGCCGGTACCGTTTACACCCACGACCAGAATGACTGCAGGTTTTTCCGGCGGGAAGTTAATAGGTGCATCGCCATGGTCCAGGAGCTTTTTAATCTCATCTCTGATCAAAGCCACAACCTCGGATGAATCATTAATTTTTTGCTTTTTAGCTTCTTTTCTGATATTTTCAACCAGTTCGACACTGGTGTTAACGCCAACATCAGATTGTATAAGTATTTCTTCTAATCCCTCCCAAAAATCTTCATCCAGTTTTTTGCTGCTTTTTACCAGTATCTCGATTTTTTCGTTAATATTTTGCCGGGTTTTGCTTAAACCGTTTTTGAGCTTTTCAAAAAAGCCCAGTTTCACCTTGGGCGGTGAATCAGTCCCTGGCTTTTCATCAGAGTTTTGACTTTCTTCAGGAACTGCGTCTTGTTCATCAGCATCTTTCTTTTTTATTTTAAATTTATCAAAGAAACCGCTGCGGTTTTGACTTTCTTCCATTGGCAGTTCAACTTCTGATATCGCTTCTGGGGAATCGTTATCAAGTGCTTCCCCAGCCTCGGACTCCTGCTCTTCCTCTTGAATCTCATTTTGCTGAACCAGTTCATCGTTCTTTTCTTTCTTCTTCCCTTTGAACCTGTCGAAGAACGCCATTCTTTTATCCCACCCTATCCAACTATTTTACCCTGCCAGGCTTTCCGCTTCCACCATATTTATGGAAAAAACTGAAGAAATCCCTTCCTCAGGCATTGTAACTCCGTAAATATTCTCCCCGGCTTCTATCGTAGCCTGCCGGTGGGTTATAACGATGAATTGAATACTTGCCGCCATGCTTTTTACAAAGTTCGAGAACCTCAGTAAATTGGTTTCATCCAGCGAGGCATCAATTTCATCCAGCAAACAAAACGGAGCTGGTCTTAAACGTAGCAAAGCAAAAATAAATGCTATACAGGTCAATGCTCTTTCTCCACCTGACAGGAGATTGAGTGATTGATTTTTCTTGCCGGGCATTTTTACTTCGATATTTACCCCCGCTTCCAGGCGCTCTCCTTCAGCTTCAATTTTTAGCAAGGCTTCGCCTCCCCCGAATATTTCCGTAAAGGTTTTACGAAAGCTTTCGGTGGCCAGCATCATAAAGTTAGAAAAATCTTTAAGCATTATTTTTTCGGTCTCTTTAAGCAAAGTATCCAAAGATTCCCGGGCTTCGCTTAGATCATCATATTGCTGCTGCATAAATGCAAAGCGCTGGCTGACTTCCTCATATTCTTTAATAGATTCTACATCTACCGGACCTATAGACTCAAGTTCCTGCTGCAGTTGTTCAATTCTATTTCGTAAATCCCTGATTTCAGCAGGAGAAGCTATTTCATTTTCGACTTCTCCTGCCGGATCGCCAAATTTCTCCTGCCACTTCTTCTTTACGGCATCCAATTCGGCATCCAGGCGCGCCAGGTTTACTTCCATATTGCGAATGTGGTTCTCAGCTTGCAACAAAGCTTGCCGCGCTGGTATCATTTCGCTGCGCAACTTCTCTATATTACCCCGGTGAAATTGCTCAGCGGCAATCACATTCTCCATTTCCTGTTCAACTCGCTGCAATTCTTGCTGCAGATGCTCTATATCGGTCTTGCTATGATCAATCTTAAGCAACTCGTTGCTAATTTCTTTATGCAGTCTTGCTGTTAATTCTGCAGCTTGCCTTTGGGACTCCAGATAGGAATCTTTCACCTGTTCAAACTGGCTGATATTCTTGTCTATATTATCAAGCTCGCTCTTTTTCATGGCTAACTGGTCGGTATATGAGGCCAAACGCTCCTTGTGTACTTCAAACTCTCGCTGCCCAAGCTCAATATCTTCCTTTAATTTCTCCAGCTCTGCTGCTGCCAGCTCACCAATTTGCTGCATCTGGCTTTGCTCTTGCTGCAGATTGGCAATGGCTGATTCCAATTCGCTTTCTTCTTCATTCAGCCTGGCAAGCTGCTGTAAATAGTTTTCTCTTTCCTGCTGCCAGATTGTCAGTTCCTTATCCAAAGCCATAAGCTGCTTGCTAAGCATGCCATGGCGGAATTGGTATTCATGCAAAATATCACGGTGGGCGTTGATATCTCTCTCCAGTTCTTCCAGTTCTCCAGCTAAACCTTGCGCTGTTTCCCGGTTGCTGTCACGAGTTAAAGTGTTTTCCTGTTGGAGTTTGAGCAGTTTTTTCTCCTCTCCCCGCCGCTGCAAAGGACTATGGCTGTTGGCATTTGAACTCCCTCCGCTCATGGCTCCGCTTACATTTATTAATTCACCCTCGAGACTTACTATGCGTAAAGGATAGTTAAGATGCTTAAAAACTTTTATTCCTTTGTCCAGATCCCGGACCAGCAGTACCCGACCCAGCAGGTATTCAACTGCTTTGGCAAAGCTCTTTTCATATTGCACCAGGTTGGAAGCAATTCCCAATACACCTTCCATTTTCGATATATCCCGTAAAATTGACCCGGGAACCGAAGCAACCTTTAAAATATCCAGAGGTAAGAACGTAACTCGACCCTGTCCCTGCGTTTTTAATAATTCGATGGCAGCTTGGGCATGTCTAACTCTTTCCATAACGATATTTTGCAGGCCGTTACCAGCAGCAATATCGATAGCTAATTCCATACCTTGAGGAACATCAATGATTTCCCCCATCAGCCCTAAAACCCCGGGTAAATTACCCTGCTGAGCAGCATTAAGGATGTTTTTAACCGCCGGCGAGTAGCCAACCATCCGCTTCTGCATATCCTGAATAGACAATAGACTATTGTCTATCTTAATGGATTTTTGTATCAACTCCCTATGCTGCTCTTCTACTTGCTGCCACAATCTTGCTTTTAAGGCTTTCTGTTCACCCCGCTCGACCAGTATGGTCTCGATTTTCTTAATATCCAAATCCAGGGCTTTTTTTTCATTTTCCAATTCAGTACGATTTTGCCGATGATTCTTAATCTTATCCGCCAAATCCCCGGTATGTATATTTAGCCTTTCTTTGCGCTCCCGGGATTTTTTGAACAGTTCTTCTTTTTGACCAAGTTCATTCTTTACCTCGGTTTCCTGTTTTATTTTATCAAAAACCTCGGCCTTTTTTGTTTCAAAATTTTTGTAATAATCTCCAATGTCCTCCTGCATTTTCTGAATTTCAAGCTGTAATTCCTCCCATGACTGAAGCTTCTGCACATATTTTTCCCGCTCAGCCTCACAGTCCAGGCGGCTTGACTGTAAATCCCGGTCAATATTCTCCAATAATGCTAAATACTTTTTCTCATCAGAATTTGCCAGGCTTACCCTTTCCTGGTTATTCTTTATTCTTTCCTCACTCAACCTGATCTCTCCCTGACGGGAACTGAGCAAAGTATCCAGTGTATGTTTCTCTTCTCGCAACTGGATGGAAACATTATGCCGGTGGTCCCGAGCTATTTCTTCCTGACTCAGCTTGGTTTCCAGAGTTGCCAATTGTTCATTCAAGTGTTTTTGTTCATCCAGCTTGGCAAGCAGCAACGCCTTTTTCTGTTCAATATCCCTATCACTTTTGAGCAGTTCATATGACAATACCTTTTTTTCATAAGCCTGGCACTCTCCGTTGATGGTCAGAAACAGCCTGGCTTTTTCAGCTTTCCTGAAAATATCATTTTTGTGCTGCCCTAATTCCTCCATAATATCATTTAATCTTATCAGATCACTGGCGGTATTATTCAGCCGCTTCCTAACCTCATCTCTTTGCTGGCGGTACTTTATGATTCCCGCAGCTTCCTCCAGAATCAAACGGCGGTCTAGAGGCTGACCGTTTAAAACCTGCTCCAATTCGCCCTGGCTGATAATGGAATACCCTTTCTTACCTAAACCGGTACCCATAAAAAGGTCTACTATGTCTTTCATCCTTACCCGGGTTTTGTTAAGATAGAACTCGCTTTCACCATTACGGTAGATCTTGCGGTTCAAAGTGACTTCACTAAAATCAAGGGGCAGGAGGTGATCGCGGTTATCCAGCGTCATTTCTACCGTTGCCATGCCCAGTGCTCTTTTCCGGTCACTGCCGTTAAAAATAACATCCTCGCTTTTTTGTCCCCGCAAGTGACGAACATTGGCTTCCCCCAGTACCCAGCGAATGGCATCAACCACATTGCTTTTGCCGCAGCCATTCGGCCCCACCACAATATTTATGCCCGGGTAAAGAATTATCTCCGTATTATCAGCAAAGGATTTAAACCCCTTGATATCCATGCGTTTAAGGTACAACTATACTCCTCCCCGTTTTATAAGGGCTACATCTCCGGTAGTCAAACGTTCCATTTTATCCCCGGTATCCAGCAGCAAACTGCCGGACTCATCAATATCAATATTTCTGCCCTGCAAGACCCGGTTGTTGGCCTCTACCTTTATATCTTGCCCCAGATGCCAGCAGCGGGCTTTGAATTCATTAAGTATACTGGAGAATCCATGCTCCAGGAAAAAAAGGTAATACTTTTCGAGAAAGTTTAATACCTCCGCCAAAACCCGGCTCATTTCCAGCGGCTGCCCGCTCTCTTCCTGCAGGGAAGTGGCAAGCTCGCCTGCGCTGCCCAGGCTGGACACGGGCAGGTTCACATTAATACCGATACCAGTAATCAGATACTCCGCTTTATCCAATTCCCCGCTCATTTCCAATAGAATACCGACTGCTTTTTTTCCGCTGATATAGATGTCATTGGGCCATTTTAGCAGCACCGGCTGCGCTACGAACTTTTCCAGAGCACGACTGACGGCTACGGCAAAGACCAGTGACAACAAAGCGGTTTCCGACAGGGCCAGCCCTGGCCGACTAATTAACGAAAACCAAAGTCCCCCCACTGGTGATTCCCAACTGCGACCCCGTCTTCCCCGGCCTCCGGTTTGCCGCCCGGCTACAATCACTGCGCCTTCTCCGGCTCGGTTGTCCCTGAGTAGCTTGCGGGCCACCTGATTGGTGGAATCCACCTCTTTAAAAACATATAATTCCCTACCTATTATACGGGTAGATAAGTTCTTTTCAACATCCTCGGGGATTATTATATTATGCAGCTCTGCAATTTTATAGCCCCGGCCTGTAACTCCTTGTATATCATAACCTTCCGCTTTCAACGCTTCAATATGTTTCCATACTGCAACTCTGCTGACCCCCAGGGATTCCGATATTTGTTTTCCCGAAACAAAATTACCCGGATGCCGGCAAAGCTCCATTAATATCTGCCTGCGCATTAAAGCTCAAGCTCCTTTCAGCAAAAAGCTCTCCAATTGACTTCTTTTATACTATTATTTGACGTTGTGAAGCCATTTACCTTTTTATTGGGTAAATTTTCCATGCAGAAACAGCGCGCTGTTCCTTCTTAAATTTTAAAACGTTTGTTCTTTTCAAAGGTGGGATTACTATGCGAACTGGTACAGCCAGGCGGTTAGTACAAGATCTACACCATAAGCTAATGAGGTTCATGCTTTTAAGGATCGGAGAAACTGCGAAGCAGTTTCAACGCAATTTAATCATTCCCGAAGGGAATCAATATAAGTGGTCCCCGTAGGGGGCAACGCACTGCTGCACGAGGCGGGGATTAGAACCCGCCGCCTGCTTTACTAATAGGAATCTGACCGCTTAAAGAAGTGGGGGACATCTTTTCGCCTTGTTATATATTTATTTTATTAACCAGAAGCAAATAAATCCTGCATAAGGGCTCACCCTAATTTGCGCTGTACAGGTTGCACAATCTTTTTGGACTTGCGAATGCTGCAGGGAGAATAACCCTGGGAGTACAGACTTCCCATTTTCATGCCGATGAGAGAGGTTATTTCATTTATATCGCTTACTCCCTTGGCCGCTAATGCCGCCAATAACACTTTCCCACAAGCCAGTGCATCTTCCAGGGCATGGTGGTGATTGAATTGGTGGCCCACATTTCTACTAACCGTATCAAGCTTGTAATTCTCCAACCCACTCCAAATTCTCTGGGATAGTTTATATGTACACAAATAGCCAACCGTGGGATATTCAATATTATACAAATCCAGGGCGTGACGTAAAGCCGACATATCAAATGCAGCGTTATGAGCAACTAAGATGGAATCACTTAGCAACGGTCCCAACTCATCGTAGATTGCATTGAATTCCAAGGCATTTTGCACATCTCCGGGCTGTATACCATGAATCATAATATTAAAGGGGTCAAAGCTATTGCAAGCAGCATGCGGTTTCACCAGCCAGTACCTGGTTTGGCTGATCCGTCCCTCTTCAATAACGGCTACCCCTACCGCACATATACTGCCGATAAAGCGATTGGCCGTTTCAAAATCAATACATACCAATTTCATAGTATTAATACCTCGGCAATCTGTTCTGTTCCTGGTAATATTCAACTGCCCCAATTTCCTGCAAACGCTGGTTTATCTGCAGCCAGCGCTCGCCAATAGGTATCTGGGCCTGCTTATCACAGGGGAAATCCGGGCACTGAAAGCAAAAATCAACGGCTTTTTCCTTATGGCAGGTCTTTACTATACAGGGAGTGGGACAGGAATTATTTATACTCCTGCAGCCAGTACAGGAAGCTTGGGCAAATGTCTGCAAAATATCTTCAAATCCTTTATAGGACGCAAATGCCGGATTAAATTTCTGCATAATTGCGGCTACTCTCTGATAATTTTCCAGCAGCTCAATCAAGCGGGTACTGAGCTTTTTAATCTCACCCTCCTGGAAACCTACACAGCGACTGCAATCCAGGCCGCAGGGTGCGAGTTTTTCCAGTACTCCTCCATATTCCATAAATCCATCCTCCCCCTGTCCCTATCTTTTTACTGTTTCAAAAACTGGCTGCGGGTTAACTGCAAACTTGGATTTGCAGCACTGCCAGTGCTTACCCCCACTGTATCCAGTAGCAAATTATCAATCTGCCGCACCAGAAGCTGGTCCAGATGAAATGATTCCTGCAAGTCATAGATGGTTTGGCGCTTATGCCCGGTCATTTTAGAAATATCCCTGGGGTTTACCCACAGGTTTACTGCCTTATAAGAACCATAAAGATTAAAAAAGGTATTAATAGCCTTACTAGCTTGCTCCTTACATACCTCCTGCTCCACCAGTTCGCCGAAAGCCGGGTGAAAGGGACCGGCAATTACCGTTCCGGTACTGCGCAGTTCTGCATTCGGTTGCAGCCCCATACGGATTACCGGAATATCGTGGGCCTGGAATTGTTTAAACATCGCTGCTGTGGTCTTAACCGCTTCTTTCAGGCTCAACGGAGTATAAATCCCCTTGGCATACATTTGCTCCAAAGCGGTAGCACTTATCACCAGGGTGGGATAAATTCTCACCATGTCAGGCCGTAAATCGATAGCCTGCAAAGCACTTTTCATATCCTGCTGGTAAGTGTCACCGGGCAGGCCAATCATCAACTGCAGCCCTAATTTGAAGCCCTGCTCGCGAATTAGATGGCAAGCTTTAAAAACGTCAGCACTCAAGTAGCCACGAGCTGAGGCTTTTAAAACTACATCACTAAAGGATTGTACTCCGAGTTCAATGGTTCTTACTCCCCATCCGGCCAGAACTCTTAAGTTGGCGGCATTAATACAATCGGGCCGCGTAGATATCCGGATTGAACTAATGAGTCCTCTGCGCAGATAGGGCTGGACTGCTTCCAGATAGCTTTCCTGCAGCGTTTGAGCTATAGCGGTAAAGCTACCCCCAAAGAAGGCCAGTTCCACCTGTCTTTCGCTATGCTTAACGGTTTCCAGATGTTCTTCAATAATAGCAATAATATCGCTTGGGTTAACCGCTTGTGCTGCACTGATCCGCCGCTGGTTGCAGAACAGACAGGCAAAAGGACAACCCAGGTGGGGAATAAAGATGGGTATGTTGATATGTTTCACCAGTCATTATCCTCTTTGTTATTTACAGGCCAATACCTTTAAGTATATCCGGGTCTTTCAAGACCTTTTCCGCAGCATTCTGCTCGGCTTCCTTTTTACTCTTGCCTTCGCCGGTGGCCAGCAGCTGCTCCTTATAGAAAACCCCGGTTACAAAGGTTTTGGCATGGGCAGGGCCGCTTTCTTCAAGAATTGCATAACGCACATTTTCCTTATCTTTGCCCTGTACAAGTTCCTGCAGCCTTGATTTGTAGTCATAATATTCACCGTTGGCAGTTTCCCTTATCAAATATTCCAAATGGGTAAGAATAAAGCTGCGGGCAGCATCAAATCCCTGGTCAAGATGTATTGCACCAATTACTGCCTCTACTGCATCGGCAAGTATGGATCTGCGGTTCCTGCCCCCCGACATCTCCTCCCCCTTGCCCAGCATAAGATACTGCCCGAGATTCAAATTGGTGGCTACTTCATTCAAGGCCTTTTCACAAACTACCCGGGCTCTGATTTTGGTAAGTTCCCCTTCTGCTTTGTTCGCAAAATTATTGTACAGGTATTCGGCAACCACAAAGTTGAGCACGGCATCACCCAAGAATTCCAGGCGCTGGTTATTGCTGACGGCATTCTTTTCCTGGGCATAGGACGGATGAGTTAGGGCCATATGCATCAACTCTTCGCACTTAAAGCTTAAGCTGTTATTCGCCATAAACTTGCGAGCTGAAATCCTAACTTTATGCATTTTTTATCTGCCTCAAGTATTCATAGAGGTCAGTAATAAGAACTCCCAAGATTGCGTAGTCTTTCTTCTCATCTTCAGGAAATTCTACATCATAGACATCCTCCAGCGCCATTATCATCTCAACTATATCGATAGAATCAGCATCGATTTCTTCGAATGTGGTTTCCATGGTTAAAGTTTCAGGATCAACATCCATCTGTTCTGCCAGTATTTTCCTGGCTAGGGCAAAGAATTCCTCCACGCCTCATTCCTCCATTATTTTTCCCTTATTATACCTTTTATAGGGAACTATTTTAAATAATTTTGGCTAATTCTTCTTGTTGCAGTTTTACCATTTGACGGGTTACACATTCGGCAGCAATCCTTATCCCGTTAAAAACGGCTTCCTGCCTGGAACTGCCATGACACACGATACTGACTCCATTAACTCCCAATAATGGCGCACCACCCGCTTTGCTATAATCAAGCTGGTTGAAAAACGAGGGCAGTTGTCCGGTTTCCATGGTTATCAGGCGGGCCATAAACATGGCCATTCCTTCCATGGTCTTCAAAACAATATTGCCGGTAAAACCATCACAAATAACCACATCGCAATGGTTGCCAAATAACTCCCGACCTTCAATATTTCCCACAAAATTTAACCCCGGCTGCTCCTTTAACAAGGCATGGGTTTCAATACTCAGGTTATTGCCTTTGCTTTCTTCTTCACCGTTATTAAGCAGTGCTACCCGCGGATTGGGGTTCCCGGAAAAAGAAGCATAAGCTTTCCCCAGAATAGCAAACTGCAGCAACTGTTTGGCTTTGCAGTCGACATTGGCTCCCACGTCGATTAACAGTGTTTTCTTGCCGCTGGTATTAGGAATGGCAGCAACAATTGGAGGTCTTTCAACACCGTCCATACGCCCCAGGATGAAAATAGCTGCAGCCATCTGAGCCCCTGTACTGCCACAGGATATCAGGGCATCAGCCTGTTTTTCCTTTACCATTTTGCTGGCTACCACTATAGAGGCATCCCTTTTCCGGCGTATGGCCGTAGCCGGCGATTCATCCATGGCTATTACTTCGCGGGCATTGACAATGCTTAAGCGCGAAGAATCATAACAGTATTTGGTCAATTCTTCTTTGATAAGCTCCTCTTGCCCTATCATTACGATCTGGGAGTCGTTTTCCTGGATCCATTTTATCGCGCCGGCGATTACTTCCACCGGTGCATAATCTCCTCCCATAACATCTACCGCTATTCTCATATTTACCTCCTGAATGCCAAAAAGTAAGCTACCCAGTCTCTAGGACTCAAATACCTTACTTTCTGAATGGCATAATTGCTTTGTCATTACATCACATTTTTGCCTTTATAGTGTCCACAATTTAAACACGCACGATGCGGCATTTTTAATTCATGACACTGGGGACATTCAACAAGTCCCGGTGTATCGATTTTTCTCCATACAGCCCGGCGCATATTCTTGCGGGAATGGGACTGTCTTCTTTTTGGAACACCCATGTTTATCCTCCTTCTCTAGCTAAGATTCTTTAGTTTTGTCCAGCGCGGGTCAATTTCTTCCTCTTTGCACCGGCATTCTGCAAGATTGCGGTTGACCCCGCACCCAGAACAAATACCTTTGCAATCAGCGTTACACAACGGGTTTAAGGGTAGGTTTATGAAGATAGCCGCTTCCACCCAAGGCTTAATATCCAAAATATCCTGATCTGCCAGAATGATTTCATCTTCATCAGCCATGAATTCATCTCTGTAGGCGATATCAACCAAGTTCATGGAAAATTCACTATTGACCGGGAATTGCAGTTCAGTTAAACAACGTGAACAGGTCAGTTCCAAAAGCGTTTGCACCCGGCCCTGACCAGCCAGCACCCGGTGGTTATTGCTCATTAGCAGTTCCACTTTTACCGGCGCAATAAACCTTCCCCCCAGCTCTTTAAGAAGTTCATCTTCCCCAATTGCTTCCAAGTGAAATTTTTTATTTTCCTGGGGGTGCATTTTTAGCCATTTCAGGTCGATCTTCATATATGTTCACTCCACAAAAACACCAGATTAATTATAGTATCCACTTGTTATTATTGTCAACCAAGGACTGGTTTAATCTTCATAAATACAATAATAAAACCAGACTCATAAAGGCAGACCGAGCAAAGCACTATTGCTGAGCGAAGCGCATGTCCTCTTGAGGGAACATCTATGTACTCGAAGACTGCTATTTTTGACGGTCTGGAAAAAAATTAGAGGCAGGATTAAAATCCTGCCTCTAATAGAATCTCACTATTTTGCCAAGCCGTAGGTATCTCTGGCAATAACCAATTCTTCATTGGTAGGAATAATAAAGATCTTGATTTTGGAATCAGGGGCAGATACATCGACTTCCTTGCCTCTAACCTTGTTCTTCTCAACATCCATCTTGATGCCGAGGAAATCGAGGTCCTTACAAATGTTTTCACGAATGTCGATACCATTTTCGCCAACCCCGGCGGTAAATACCAGACAATCACAGCCATTTAACTTAGCCATGTAATTGCCGATATAGCCTTTAACCTTGTTGTAATAAACATCCAGAGCAATTTTGGCTCTTTCATTACCGGAAGCAGCAGCTTCCAGGATATCTCTGAGGTCATTGGATACTCCGGACAATCCTAACATACCGGATTTTTTATTGAAATAGTTGTTGGCTTCGGCAGAATTCATGCCGAGTTTGTCCATCAGGAAGAAAACAATTGCAGGATCAATGTCACCGGATCTGGTTCCCATTACCAGACCTTCCAAGGGGGTAAATCCCATGGTGGTGTCTACAACCCTTCCATCCTTGACAGCCGCCATGCTGGCGCCGTTGCCCAGATGCAGGGTGATTATCTTGCAGTCTTCATATTTTTTGCCGAGCATATCAGCAGCCCGGTGGGCAACATAGAAATGGGAAGTGCCATGGAAGCCATATCTTCTTACCCGATATTTCTCATATACATCATAGGGCAGCGCATACATAAAGTTGGCTGGTTCCATGGTCTGATGGAAAGCAGTATCAAAAACGGCCACATGCTTAACATTGGGCATCAGTTCCTGACAGGCTTCGATTCCCATCATGTTGGGGGGGTTGTGCAGGGGAGCAATATCAAAACAATCCTTGATTACTTTCTTTACCGCATCGTCAATAACTACAGAGGCTGCGAACTCTTCGCCGCCATGAACAACGCGATGGCCTACTGCACCGATCTCGTCCATGCTCTTGATAACGCCGTATTCTTCATTGATCAGAACTTCCAGTACGAGCTTCATACCTGCAGTATGATCAGGCAGGTCTTTCTTAATGGTAACTTTGTCCTTGCCAGCCGGACTATGATCCAATGTGGTGCCCGGAATGCCTACACGGTCAACCAGACCTACGGCCATTACTGATTCATCAGTCATATCAACTACTTGATACTTGATTGATGAACTTCCCGCATTTACAACTAAAACCTTCATTAAATACATACCTCCTAATATTTTAATTATATTCAAGGTAGAAGAATCTTCTTTCCCGTACCTTTACTTACGCTCTAACCGCAGTCATCGCAACAACATTCACTACATCCTGTACGCTGCAGCCTCTGGAAAGATCATTAACCGGTTTGGCTATGCCTTGGAGTATGGGCCCCAGAGCTTCTGCGCCGGAAGTTCTCTGTACCAGTTTGTAGCCGATGTTGCCAGCCTGGATGTCCGGGAATATTAATACATTACAGTCACCAGCTACTGGACTGCCTGGAGCCTTGGATGCTCCAACGGAAGGAACTATAGCTGCATCCAGTTGGAATTCTCCGTCAACCTTCAACTCAGGGAATTTTTCTTTGGCGATAGCGGTAGCTTGAACGACTTTGTCTACCAGTTCATGACTGGCACTGCCCTTGGTGGAGAATGAAAGCATACCTACTTTGGGATCTTTCATGCCGCAAAGATCGACTGCAGTTCCCACTGATGCTTTGGCAAATTCCGCCATCTGTTGGGCAGTCGGAACGATGGTAACGGCACAGTCGGCAAATACAAATATGCCTTCATCGCCATACTTGCAATTGGGAACAATCATAATAAAAGCTCCGGATACAGCGGATATGCCAGGAGCCGTTTTGATTATCTGCAGAGCGGGTCTTAGAACATTACCGGTAGTGTTCTCAGCACCAGCAACCTCGCCATCGGCTTTGTCCATTTTAACCATCATTGATGCAAAAAACAGAGGATCTAACATAGTAGCTTTGGCCTGGTCCAGGGTCATACCCTTGCTCTTGCGCATTTCGTAAAAAGCTTGTACAAAATCGTCAAAGAAAGCAGCTTTGGCCGGATTGATAATTTCAGCTCCGGATAGGTCCGCTCCGATTTTGCTGGCAATGGCTTTGATGGCACTCTCGTCACCCAAAAGAATAGGATTGGCTAATTTACCGTCAACTATTCCTTTGATAGCTTGGATCGTTCTTTCCTCAGTACCTTCGGGCAGAACTATGGTTTTGATGTTTTTGGATGCTTTTTCTTTGATTTGTTCCAGCAGATTCATCTTTTTACCTCCCTTTAAATATGTGTTTTATTTTTTATGTACGCTCAGACATTTCTTGTTCATTCTAGCACAAACAATGTTGATAGTGGTAGAATTTATAATACTAATGAGTGAACAAAGGAGCTTGCCTGTGGCTGTTCTAGGTATAGTAGCTGAATATAACCCTTTTCACAATGGACACCTTTACCTGATTGAAAAAGCTCGACAGAAAGAGAATTTTGCCGCAGTGGTGGTGGTGATGAGCGGTAGTTTTCTCCAGCGCGGAGAACCCGCTTTTTGCGATAAATGGTCCCGGGCTGAAATGGCTCTGAGTTGTGGAGCGGATCTGCTTATCGAACTTCCTTTTTGCTTTTCCGCTCGCAGCGCTTATTATTTCGCGCGCGGTGCCTTGCAATTGCTGCATCGCACTGGCATGGTCACTCACCTGGCCTTTGGTGCTGAAAATACTAACCTGTCGCTTCTCAAAAGCATTGTCGGAATTCTTTCCTCGGAACCCGTGGAATACAAGGCTATACTTAAACGGCATCTTGCCTCCGGACTTAGCTTTCCGCTATCGCGCTCGCTGGCTTTGCAGGAATATGCCAGTCAAAGCCGAAGTGAATGGCAACAGATCATGCTAGGTCCCAATAACATCCTGGCCATCGAATACCTGCGTGTAATCACTGAAGAAAAGCTTCCCTTTATTCCGCTGCTTATAAACCGCAGAGGTTCATCGTACCATGGTACGGAGCTGTCTAAATACGCCAGTGCCACTGCAATTCGCCAGGCCCTGCTGGAAAATGTTCATAGCAATGAAATAGCTTCAGCAATGCCTGCTTCCTGTCTGCAAATCCTGCAGCGTGAAATGGCCCGAGGGCGTTCGCCCGTGCAAACCAGCTCGCTTGAACAGGCTATCCTTTATAAACTGCGTACCACCTCGATAGAAGCTTTAAGCCAAATCTATGAGATTTCAGAAGGCCTGGAATATCGCATTAAAGCGGCAGCCAATGCCTGCGGTAGCCTGGAGGAACTGCGCCAAACCATCAAATCCAAGCGTTACAGTTTATCGCGCATCAACCGCACTTTACTTTATTCCCTTTTTGATCTTTCAAAGAACCAGGTAAATTTATTCGATAATGAGGGTCCACTATACTTGCATCTCTTAGGATTTTCTGCAAAAGCTCAAAAAATCCTGCAAGAAATGAAAAATAAATCACAAGTAAAAATATTCAACCGCGGCAGCGACATAAAGCGCTGTTATGACCAGTCTTGCGGCACCGTACTGGGAGATATGATAGCTGCGGATGTGCTGGCCACCGATGTCTACAGCCTGCTTTTCCCCTCTCCGGCTGCCCGCACCGGCGGTCGCGACTTTACCACCTCACCCATCATGGTCGAATAAATTTTAAGCATCGGAAGATACTGCGAAGCAGTTTCAACCTGCCGCTGCAACGAGGCGGGGGGATTAGAAACCGCCGCCTCGTTTGGTTGATAGGAACCCGACCGGTTAAGGAAGTGGGGGACATCTTTTCGCCTCGTTATACTAACAATTATTAATTTTGTTTGAGTCCCCGCTGCGTATCAGAAAGGTAGCCTCAGCTATTTTGGCTAGGATTTCATCCAGTTTGGCCTCGGTGGCCTCACGGCCCAGGTCCACAATTTCCCGTGATTTTTCGAAATCACGCGGTGAGTATGAATTTACCCTGGGTTGTATAAGGATATCACTTTGGGGATGAACCAGATCAAATTGCTGTTTGCCCATGATATCCAGTGAGGCGAGAATGACATCCAGAGCATTTTTAATGTTGGTTTGCTTGCCCTCTGAAAAAGTAACATCGACGGCAATTACCAGACTAGCACCCCGGGAACGGGCCACTTCAATGGGTAAACGGTCAGCAACTGCTCCATCCACCAGTATCATGCCATCGCGTTTAACCGGGGTGAAAACGCCGGGAATGGATATACTGGCACGAATCGCATCCGCTACCGAGCCCTCTTCCATAATAACTCTTTTCCCTGTTAAAAGATCAGTAGCTGTTGCCAGCAAAGGAAAGTCCAATTCGCCGAAAGACTTCTTTTTGGTCACCAAGTTCAAGAAGCTGGTAATTCTGTTTCCAGCAATAAATCCCATGCGCGGAACATGAATATCAAATAGCAGACTAGTATCCATATGTTCAATCATTCTATCGAGCATATTGATATTGGCACCAGCAGCATAGATTCCGCCGACCATAGCACCCATACTACTGCCGACAATAAAATCAAAGGGAATGTTATTCTCGTTCAAGACCTGAAGTACACCTATATGCGCAAGTCCTCGCGCACTGCCAGCTCCCAAAACCAGAGCAATCCGGGGCCGCTGCTGTTCTTCCCGCATCATAACGCTCCCCTCCTTGGCTTCCCAGCTAATTAACCCTAAAAGTCATTCTAAGCACCACCATGGTCTTCATATATTATAAAAATGTTCCACTATAATAGGAGGTGCATAATCATAAATCAATATTCACAAGGCTTTTTTCTAATTATAATACTAATTCTATCCATTTTCATGATAATAAATCCATCAGCAACAGTATCCGCCGCCTCCAGCGGTTTTAAGATATGGTATGCGCTTGTTGTACCCGCTTTACTCCCCTTTTTCATAATTGCAGAGTTACTGGTAAGCCTGCGATTCGTTAACTTTCTGGGGGTACTTTTGGAACCGGTGATGCGTCCGCTGTTCAAGCTTCCCGGTTGCAGTGCTCTGGTAGTAACGATGGGTTTCACCTCCGGTTTCCCTATGGGAGCTATTCTTACCAAGAAACTATACGACGAAAAATTGCTGACTGGTGATGAAGCAGAACGCCTGGTGTCCTTCACCAATAATTCAAGTCCCCTCTTTATTATCGGTGCGGTAGGAGTGGGTATGTTTGCTTCACCTGCGCTGGGTTATATTTTGGCCGCGGCTCACTATTTATCCAATTTTTTAATAGGCATATTATGGAGGTTCAAGGCCATCGAAACATTACGTTCCAAAGAAAAGCCGCCCCATATACTAAAAGCTGCCTGGAATACCATGCAAAAAGACAATAATCTCAAAGAAAGCGGTTTTGGCAAACTACTGGGAGATGCCATAAAAAATAGCCTGAATAA
>JAQUXM010000029.1:24031-26491 GCA_028692415.1 Syntrophomonadaceae bacterium
TACGTTCCAAAGAAAAGCCGCCCCATATACTAAAAGCTGCCTGGAATACCATGCAAAAAGACAATAATCTCAAAGAAAGCGGTTTTGGCAAACTACTGGGAGATGCCATAAAAAATAGCCTGAATAACATTCTGGCTATTGCTGGTTTCATTATTATATTTTCAGTATTTACCCGCATGCTTGCGTTGTGGGGATTTATGGATATTTTGTCATATATTATAGCTAAAGTATTCGCATTTCTTAAACTGCCTTATCCCGTAGCCTATGGAATGGCTACGGGAATATTTGAAATGACCATAGGCTCTCAAGCTATTATTGCTGCTCCGGGTGCAACTATTTATAAATTACTGGCGGTGAGTTCGATTATGGCCTTCAGCGGATTCTCTATTATTGCTCAAGTAATGGGAATAATCGCCGGGACTCCGGTACGCTTTTCTTTTTATTTGCTCTCCCGCCTGCTGCAAATCTTTTTATCCGGCGTCATCAGCGTAACAGCTTACTATATCTTTATGATCCGAAGCCCGGAGGTTGCTTCTTTCTCAGTACCCTATCAAAAGGTTTTATATTCTTTTGATGCCTGGAGTTTCTCTCTATATTGCCTGCTTTTGTGTCTGGGCATTATTGGATTCATGATTATATTGCGCCTGGGACGGGAAATCTAATTCCGGTTCTTGTCAAAAGATTCCTGTTTAATACTTTCCTTGCCCTGACCAACCGCCTCCAAGCCCTTTTTAAGAACAATCTCCATATGCGTTAAAATACCATCCGCATATTCATCCGCATCCTGGCGGATATCCTTGGCAACCTGCTCCGCTTTGGCTATAATTTCTTCAGCCATCCGCATCGCGTTTTTGGTAATCTCGTTTTCATCTACCAAACGAGCAACTGTGTCTTTGGTACTTTCCATATACTCTTCCGCTTCAGAACAGGCCTCATTAACAATCCTTTCCTTCTCCATCAATACCAGCCGCGCTGTTTCCAAATCCTCTGGGAGAATGGCTCTCAACCTGTCCAAACGATCCAAGAAACGATGACTTTCTATTAGGACCTTGCTACTAATTAAAGGAACTTTTTTGCTATCCTTAATCATATGTTCAAGCTCGTCGACTATTCTAAATATCTCCATCATCGATTTTTTCCTCCTCATTAAAACAATAATAATGCAAGGTAGACTCACCATAGTCATTAACCCGGTATCTTGCCAAGTTTTGCAGCCTGATAGGCAATGACTTCTTACGGCGGGTTCGTATTATAATTATACCTTTCGGAGCCAATATTTCGGCCTTATCCAGTGCTTTCAGAACTTCCTCAAAAATTATATCATTAGTGAAAGGGGGATCTACATATATATATTCGAAATTTAGTTTCCGTTTCATTATTGAATTTATGGCTTTAAATACATCATTGCGATGTACTTCATATCCTTTATCAAAACCACAATTTATTATGTTCTCTTTTATTATCCTAATAGCCTTGATATCCTTTTCCACAAAAAACACCTGTATGGCATGACGGCTTAAAGCTTCAATACCAACGGCACCGCTCCCCGCAAACAGGTCGAGGAAATTCGACCCGGCAATTTCTGAGCCTAGAACATTAAAAAGACTCTCTTTTATCATATCAGTAAGCGGCCTGGTATTAATACCTGAGGGAGCTTTTAAGCGTTTACCTTTAGCTTTTCCTGAAATAACTCGCATTTTAATACCTCATCATTATTTAATTCGCTGTATCTATAGAATTGCCTTTTTTTGTCCATAATTTTTTAAAATTTAATTAGAAATTTTGTATATAATTCCTCATAATAGGTAAATATACTATTACCAGATGATAATCTGGGAAACAAACCCTCCCCAACAACTTTACAAAATTCTCCTCTCCCCAAAAATGGCGACCGGAAGGTCGCCATTTTTATTGGGGAGGGAAGGGGGACAGGAATCTAGTCCCCCTTCCCTCCCCCTGCTCCCGATTTATTGTATATTATTTATTTTGGTTACGGATAATATATCCATAGGAGGTAAGATAAATTGAACAATCTATTAAAAGAATTCAGTCTTTATGTTGACCTGGCCGTAGAAGCCCGGGATTTGGTTCGAGGAGCCAGCAATCGAGAAATAACAGGTGTCGAAGAAAAAGTTGAGCAAATGGAAAATATTAAAATCACTACTATCAGCATTAGAGACCAGGCCGGCGCGCAAAGCATGGGAAGACCTATTGGTGATTATATTACCATAGAATCGCCGCCCTTAAAGACTTATGATCCATACATTAAAGAAGAAATTATTCAAGCCATGGACAAAGCTATGAAAATCTTAATAAAAGATTTTTTAAAGCCGGGTGATACCGTATTATTGGTGGGTTTGGGGAACTGGCGGGCAACTGCGGATTCTTTAGGACCGAAATTTATAGAATATAGTCCAATCAGCCGCCACTATCACCAGCATGCTCCTGAGGCCCTGGTAG
>JAQUXM010000153.1 GCA_028692415.1 Syntrophomonadaceae bacterium
ACCACATTAAGCCGATAAAACAGATCCTGGCGAAATTTTTGCTCGGCTACCAGTTGTTCGAGATTGGAGTTGGTGGCAGCAATAACTCGCGCATTTACATATATAGGTTTGGTGGCCCCCACCCTTTCCACAATCCGGTCCTGCAATACGGTCAAAAGCTTGGTTTGCATGTTCAAGGGCATATCGCCTATCTCATCCAGAAAAACCGTGCCTCCCATGGCCAACTCAAACTTACCGTGTTTACCGCCCTTCCTGGCACCGGTAAAGGCGCCTTCTTCATAGCCGAATAATTCTGATTCGAGAAGACTTTCGGGCAAGGCCGCACAGTTTATTTTAACAAAAGGGTGTGCGCTGCGGTTGCTGGAGTTGTGGATGGCCTGGGCAAACAACTCCTTGCCGGTGCCGCTTTCTCCGGTTATAAGCACAGTGGAAACCGTATGCGATAATTGTTCGGCCACCGACTTGAGCCTGCGCAAAGCCGGAGATTCCCCGATCAAATCGTTAAACTGCCACTGAGCCTGATAGCCCTGGCGGATTTCTTCTTTGTAGATGTTCAGTTCCTTTTCGGTTTCCTGCAGTTTGTTCATAAGGGCCTTGGCCCCGGATACATCCATAAAAAGGCTCCGGGCGATGGCACCGATTATTTCGCCGTTTTCAATGATGGGAATACGGGTTACAATAAATTTTTTTCCATTAACCGAATAAATGTCGGCCTCATCAATGCGCCCGGTTTTAAGGATTTCGGGCAGGAGTGAATTGGGGGTGACATCAAGGATATGCCGGCCTACCGCCTGGCTCTTCTCCAGACCCAAGGTGTCCAGATAGGTGGGATTGGCAGCGGTTATTATACCGTCCTTGTCTACAATGACATAAACCATGTAGGGGCTTTCAATTAATGCTTCAGAGATAACCCGGAATTCTTTCTCGCTTTCATAGAATTTTTGCATAAAAAGCTTGGCTCCAGACATATCGAGGAAAAGGCTTTTGGCAATCGCACCGATTACTTTGCCATCCTGCATAACCGGCATGCGGCTCATGATGGTATCCCGCCCGTTAATAGACCAGAAAACCGCTTCATCAATGCGCCCGGTTTTTAAAATCTCCGGCAGTTCTGAATCCGGAACGATGTCTACAATATGCTTGCCGGTCACATCTTCCTTATTCATGCCCAGAATGTCGAGAAAAGTCCGGTTAATAGCCGTAATCATGCCATCCTTGTCCACTATGACATAGAGCATATAAGGGCTCTCGATCAAGGTTTCCGAGAGCGAACGGAATTCTTTCTCGGTTTCCTGCATTTTCTGCATCATGATCTTAACCCCGGAAACATCAAGAAAAAGGCTTTTGCCCACTGCGCCAATTATTTCCCCGCTTTTAATGATGGGCAAGCGAGTGACAATGGTATCCCGTCCGTTGATCGGCCAAATATCGGCCTTATCTACCCTTCCGGTGCGCAATACATCGGGAAGTTGTGAATGCGGTATAACTTCATGGATAGGTTTGCCGATAACATCCTTTTTCTCCAGTTTTAGCTCATCCAGATAGGTCTGATTCATCATGGTAATCAGGCCTTCTTTATTTATGCATACATAAACCATATAGGGGCTTTCGATCAAAGCCTCGGAAAAGGCCTGAAATTCTTCTTCGGTTTCCTGCAGTTTTTGCATCAGTATTCGAGCTCCGGGCATATCCAGAAAAAAGCTTTGCCCGATGGCACCCACGATTTCTCCATCCTTTATAATGGGCAGACGAGTTACTACAGAATCATGACCAGCTATCGGCCAGATGTCGGCTTTGTCAATTCGCCCTGTTTTGAGGACTTCAGGCAATTCCGAGTGGGGCAGGACTTCCAGAACGTGTTTGCCAATGGCTTGTTCCCGGCGCAGGCCCAGCAATTCCAAAAAAGTTTGATTCATAAAAGTGATATGAGCATTTTTGTCAACCATAACCAGAGCCGTGAACGGGCTCTCCAGTAATAGTTCATTTATGCCTTCTATATCTAAATCAGGCACAGGATTAACCCCCTTAACCAAGCCACATCTATGTGAATATATATAAGAATTATACATTTTTCTGTTGAATTTTTCAGCAAATTAAACATCGAACAACTTACGCAAAACCCTGTGAGGTTTTATCAATAATATAAACAAACATAAACAGACAAGACATAACAAATAGATACGTTATGTCTTGTTTTATGATAAAATGTATATTTAGATGGAGCACCCGGTATATTTTGATAGCGGTAATGTAAAAGTTTTAAACAAAAGCAAAAGAGGTGATTGCTATGGATTCAGGCCCTAGGCCGGATTTAAATGATATTTTCGAGAATACATGCCAGACCGCTGCTAATTAACAATGAAGAAGAATAATTGGGGAGGGGAAGTTACTTATGAAAAAGATTAGAAAATGGACAGTGTTGTTAGTTGCGATTTTACTGATGGCAGTTTGCAGTCTTGCCGGCTGTGGCGAACAAAATGCGGTTAACCCAGAGAATGCTGCAAAAACAGAAGTTGCGAAGACTTTAAAATATGAAGGGCAAAGCCTCATGGTTCATAGCGGGGCGGGATTAAGCAAGGCCATGGACGAAATGGGCCAAACGTTTGAAGAAAAGTATGGGGCCAAGGTTAATTTCAACTATGCCGGTTGTGCCCAGTTACTTGGCCAGATGGAGATTAACAAAAAAGGCGATGTTTTTGTGGGCGGTTCGCTTAATGATATGAAAATAGCCCAGGAAAAAGGCTTTACCGACAAATATGTGGAGGTTGTATATCATATTCCAGCCATAGCAGTTCCCAAAGGTAATCCGGCTTCGATTACCGGTCTGGCAGATTTGGCCAAACCGGGTGTGAAACTGGTTCTGGGCGACGAAAAATCCAATGCCATAGGTAAAAAAGGTGCTAAAATTTTTGCCAAGAATAATTTGCAGGAGGGTATTGCCAAGAATGTAGTAGCCAGAGACGCTACGGTAAATGAAATCGTAACCCATATAGCCATGAAACAGGGCGATGCCGGTTTGATTTGGGAAGACAACGGGTTCGAGGCCAAGGATATTGAGGTAATATCAATTCCTAAAGATCAAAACATAATTGAAACGGTGCCGGTATGTGTTTTAAGCTTTACGGAAAAACAGGAACTGGCCCAGGCCTTTGCAGATTTTGTCAGTTCCGAAGAAGGCAAGGCTATATTTATTAACCATGGCTTCAAGGCTATAGAATAGACAAGATGATTTAAACGCCCATGGTTTTTTGCTACAATTAACTAGCTGGAATGAAGGGGGACAGACCCGGATCGGGAATGTCCCCCAAAATATGAAAACCCGCAGGGCGAACTCCGATGCGTACTATTGATAGGCTGCGGTTAGAGCAATACCAGGAGGTAATAATGAAGCTTAATCACAATTTTGATGACAGTAATAAGCTGCCGGCGGCAAATGCATTCCAGGCCATAGGCAACAGGCTTTTTCAGGGTATTATAGTATTTATTATCTTTATTTTGCTGGGGTTTGTTTTTTCGGCCCTGGCCAATATCGTATGGAAAGGTCTGTCCGGATTTGTACAAAGCATAGCCAGCCCGGAAATTCAATTTGCCATTCGGCTTAGCCTATTTACTTCAATTACTTCCACCCTGATTTGTATTGCTTTTGCCCTGCCGGTGGCTTACGGCCTGGAACGCTTTAGAATTCCGGGACGCAGATTAATAAATGTTGTTTTGGATATACCATTATCCCTACCGCCCCTGGTTTCCGGAGTGGCATTACTGCTTCTTTTAGGGACTACCGGGTTTGGGGCCGCATTGGCCGAGCACGGCTTAAGCTTTGTTTTTTCCGTAAACGGAATCATACTTGCGCAATTCTTTATTATTATCCCCTATATGATCAGGATCTTGAAGTCTACTATTGCTGATATTAATCCTCGTCTGGAGTTTGTGGCTCGTACTTTGGGATGTTCGCAGTGGCAGGCGTTTTACAAGATTACCTTGCCTTTGGCTAAAAACGGCATTATTGCCGGTTTGGTAATAAGCTGGGCACGCGCCATTGGGGAATTCGGCTGTGCGCTGATGGTGGCCGGTGCAACCCGGATGGTAACCGAGACCTTGCCGGTTGCCCTGTATTTGAATATGTCGATTGGCAACCTGGAAATGGCTATGGCCTCAGCCACCTGTTTGATTATTATTTCGATAATATCACTTTTTATTTTTGAAATGGTGGGAGTCAGGCAGATCCCGGCTTCCCGGATCAACTAAGGCCAGGAGTATAGTATGATAAATTTATGCAATGTTTCCAAACACTTGGGTGAATTCAGCTTGAAGAACATCAATTTAAGCATCAATGATAATGAATACTTTGTAATACTGGGACCAACCGGTACGGGGAAAACAGTTATTCTGGAGATAATTGCGGGCATGTACAAACCGGACCAGGGTGAGGTCTGGATAAATGAACGCAATGTAACTGCCCAGTATCCGGAACAACGACATATAGGCTTTGTTTATCAGGATTATATGTTGTTTCCTCACCTGGATGTGGAGGAGAACATTCTTTTCGCTTTAAAGCTTAAAAAAACTCCCCCAAAAATAATGAAACAAAAGCTCGAACAGATGACTGATCTCTTGAACATAAAAGCCTTAATAAAACGCTATCCTGCAACCCTGAGCGGCGGTGAACAACAAAGGACAGCCCTGGCTCGCGCCCTGGTTGCCGAGCCTGAGGTTCTGCTGCTGGATGAACCTTTAAGCGCCCTGGACCCGCGCAGTAAAGAACTATTTCAGCAGGAATTAAAAAATATTCATCAGCAAATAAAGACTACTACCATTCACATAACCCATGATTTTAATGAAGCACTGGTCTTGGCCGACCGCTTGGGGATTATGTGCAATGGTGAGATAGTCCAGGTAGGAAGCCCTGAAGAGGTGTTTCAAAAACCGCAGTCGCAGTTCGTAGCTGAATTTGTGGGAATGGAAAATATCTATACCGGAGAGATTATTGAGAAAGCAGAGGGCAAGTATGTTCGGATTGCCTCACTATATCTTAGTGTAAGGTCAAAACTGCAGGGCAAGGTCAGGGTGGCGATTCGTTCCGAAGATATAATAATTGCCCGGGAAAGATTCTCCAGCAGTGCTCAAAATACAGTTAATGCGCGCATTGCTGCAATAATACCCCGGGGAGCTTTTATCAAGGTAATTCTTGATGCAGGCATTACTATGGTAGCCATGGTTACCAGACAGGCTGTGGATGAATTGAAACTGGAACCGGGGCAGGAGGTTTGGGCGGTTTTTAAGACCACGGCGGTGCATGTTTTTTAGGGTAAGCCAGGAATTTTTATAGGAGGAGATAAGAATGGAATTTGTAGATGCCCGTGAGGCCTTAAAGCTGCTTCTAAACGAAAACGCGGAATTAAACACTTTGGAAATCACCATCAGCAGCAGAGCACTGAAGAATGAAGAAGCTATTGGTCA
>JAQUXM010000154.1:0-3597 GCA_028692415.1 Syntrophomonadaceae bacterium
GCGAAGCATTTCCTAAGGCTGTAGAACTTTATGATAAAGAGTTGATGACAGGAAGAGGGCGAGGCAAATATTGCTATCGCCATAATATACGTGAGCAAGCCGAGCAATTTTTAAGAGAACAAATATCGCAGAAGCTGGGTAACGTACCCATTATATATGTAGTTTAAGCTAGTATCGTTTGCTTTCTATAGTATGCGCAAATCCTGTTTCAGGAATATGTTGACATTAGTAACCCAAGTTAATAAATTCTATAGATACCATTATTCGCCATTAATGCTGATAGTGCGGGAGCAATTGCAGGCTGATAGTTTAATAAATCATACAAATATTATACGACTAATTTACATTATATGGTATGCGTAACAGCGCATTTTTTAACATTTCTCTACTTTTGTAATTTGCTTTTATTAACTTCATCAATAAAGGCAGGGCGATTCTTGAATTCCGTTCTGATTTTGGATAATTTTTGTTCCCACGATTGATGGTCCTTTAAAATATCAATATAAATATCTTTGGCTTTTTTTAAGTAATTTGTTGAAGATCGGTATTTACCTCGATCGCCGTTCTGAATTAAAGAGTAGGCTCTTCTGAGATAGTACTCTATAATCTCATGAGGGAAACTATCCTTAAGCCGAAGTGCAAAATCATCGTAATCACTTATAATATATCCACCCCATTGATTTTTAAGAGGTTCATTTATTAGCTTTAGCACTTCGACATTTAAGCCCTTATCGAGACAAATCCGCATATACTCAGTTAGGTTGTTTTTCTTGGCATCCTCAATAATTTGGGGTTCAATTAGATCCCAATCATCTTTACTTAGAAAAGCTTGCATTCTTAGGTATTCCTCAAAATGCTTCTTGGCTTTTTGACAATTATAAGACAATAGAATTGCATCTTTGGCTTTACTATAGTTTGTATCCTTGTAATAGGCAAATAATCGATCAAAAACCAGCCTGGCATCGCTTTGCTTAGTTAAAGCGATATTAGCCAGTTTTTCAAGCTCTGCTTCATTTCCTTGTTCAGCAAAATAATCTAACAAAAATTCATACAAATCACTAAGTCTTCCTTCTCCCCGGGATATTCCATCCTTAGCCGTATCTACAGCTTCGTTATATCTGCCCTTACTGTAATAGTACTGGGTCAAATCCCAATAATCACTTCCATACTCAAGGTTATTTGATCGCTTCTGCAAATAGCTTTGCTCGTCTTGCAAATATTCCCTATATATGTTGGTAATCAAGTTTTGTTCATATCTCGAAGGCATCTTTTCCAACTTGCTAACCAGGTGCTTCCACTCTGCTTCCGTTTCACATATTTCAAAAAACAGATTCATAAGGCCATCTTCAAATCCTGAATTATGCCTATGATATTCAACAAATGCATCATCTAGGAATGAGATTTTGGTTTCACTGGAGACATCTCCTGTTTCGATCAATTGCGTTATGCATTCCAGCCATCCATAAACGTCGTCTTCCTGCTCTTCCGATCCACCGCCGTATTGATTGAATTCAGTAATTATGTCTTTGGCATTTTCCCAGTATTCCCATAATAACTCATCATTAATACCCGTCTCTTCATCAGATGGGGCTTCACTTTCGTTATTTTTGGTTTCATTATTTCTGCTATTCAACCACTCCAGAATAAACATTCTTATTTGGTAATCTTTGCTGATTAGGTTGTCAATCAGTTTACATAAGTCTTCCTTCCCAAGCGATTTAATCTTATCATTCAATGAAAATTCCTGCATAATGGGCCCCCTTATGGCAATTACTTACATAACGTCATTCTCACTCTTCAGTTATCATCGTAATGTGTTCTACATTGGATTAAATCCTGACATCTGGACTAAATGCAATTAACGAATCAACCTTTCCGGTCTGGCATCCCAGGTAGTTCCTAGCAGAGTTCGGCCATTCCTTTTCTTATTGATTCCACCCCACTGTTTGAAATAAAACAATACCTTCTGATATTCACATTCCTCTTTGATGTCCAAAACCCAATTTGTTTCCATATCCCTGGCCTTGGGTCCACTTTCCCCCCCGACAATTGCCCAGTCTATGCCTTTAAAATTTATATTATTAACTGGGCCAATCAGGGGTTCAAACGAAATAAACCGGACTGCTGCCGGAACAGTTCTGAGATCATCAATTCTAGATTTATATTCGCCACTTTCAACGGTAACTCCTTGCCAAATATTATTTGTCCAGCACAGCTTATCACTCAAGTCAGTCAAACGTTCTGATCTTTTGGTTAGTATCTGAAATGTATGCCATGATGCTTTGTTCATAACTTCAAATACCTTCATAATAAACTCAGTAGGAATTTGCTCGTGAAACAAATCAGACATTGAATTAACAAATATGAAAGACGGCTTGCGGATTTTTAACGGATCATCCAGACAGTATTCATGTAAGGTAACATCAAATCCGTTTCGATACTTCTGGCTACCCATCAATTTTAATCTGTTAGCCATTTTAAAAGCATAACAGTTCTGGCAGCCACTAGATATCTTCGTACAACCGGTTACCGGATTCCAGGTACATTCTGTCCATTCTATTTTTGATTTCATTACCACAAAAATAACTCCTCATACAAATGTCTAGTTATTATAATCAGCTGGAATGTGTAAGAATATGATTTGCTGCCTTCAACGACAATTCAATGGCTTTTCTATCCTGATTACTTACTGCAAAACACAGTAAGAATAATGGAGAATTATTAATAGGATTTCTTAAAATCAAAGGATTATCAGCAACTCCAGGGAAGACGGTTCGAAGTCTTTTGACTATATATTTGCTGATATTATTTATTGATACTCTTTCAACTTCGACCGTTTCTCCGAACAAAGCCATTTGTGGTGATTCAAAATACATTTCCGTTTCCCACTCTGTAGTTCCCAATAAACTCGTTATAGTACCCTTAGTCTTATTATCAATTTTACCATCTCTACGCAAATTACGTGTCAATGCAGATAACGGAAATAGATACCACACATCAAACGCTTTAGTCTGTGAAATTGTTTTTAACGAATCCCACTTTAATTCCATTGCATATGGATCTAAAAATATAACTCCACGCCAGTAACTTTTATACCATGACACAGAGTTGATTCTACTTAGTAATTCATTGCAATCACCAGCAATGATATCAACGTTATTTTCACCTTTACTATTTACTGCTGCATTAAGTTTTGTTACATTCTCTTCGAGTTTCTCAATAAAAAGATACCTATCAAACGGATAATCTAAGGCTCTTAATGCTGAACCAGTTGTTGGTCCGATATTTTTGACTTCAAATTCCCCTTCTCCGGCAAAAGCATCAATGTAGCATAATTTGAAATTATTCTTCATCGCAGTTACATAGAAATTCAAATACTTTTCTATGACATCTAGTTTAATTAGAGTCCAAGGTCCACCATAAGCCATGGTCTTCATCTCCCTTAAAACTATAATCAGAGTAGAACAAATGTTCTTGTTTCAATTATAGTATTAACACCATATTATGGCAATCATATTTCATTTCTTTTCATAAATTATTAGGAAATGACTGTGCTCGGTACGATTATTTAATCCACTGTAAAGTATTTGCCCATAT
>JAQUXM010000154.1:3697-5430 GCA_028692415.1 Syntrophomonadaceae bacterium
TTTTATCGGGCGGGTAGCCGTATTTCTTCAGCAGGCGTTTTATGGTCATCTTCATTTTGGCTTGAACACTCTCGAATGGCCCAATCCACGCTGATGTTATTCTTGATGGCATCTTCGATAGCATCGCTGGGCAGCTTGGGGTTTATTCTGGCGAGGGCTTCTATCAGCCTATAGGCTAAAATAACATCGCTGTAATCTTTTCGCTCGGGATATTCACCTTCCGGAGCAATATCGGGCTTTGTGTTTAAATTTATCAACTAAATTTAACGTCAGTTGTTGAATTAAATATTGACTATATCCATTAGAACCTATTAATGCGTAACAGGATTGATTCATTGCCATATTACATATTGCTAAACATATTTTTCCAACAGTACCTCTGGCAGTAACAAAAACTGCATTCTTAGGATATAATTTGCTATTGCAGTGTTGAAGTCCTTCAAGAGTTATCGTTTTTTCCGTATCCATAACGTAAAAACTATTCGAGCAGTCTTTAGGTGTAAAAAACGGAATATTTCCATTCCAATAACTTGGTATATTGGTTTTAGGAGTACCTCCACCATAAACTTCAGTTACTTCAGTAAAGCGTCTAATACGCCAGCCCTTAGGAATCCTCCCTAACTCGCTGTCCTCAAAATCGCCATCCAGAAAAGGCTCAAAGTCTACAAACCAGCTTTTGAAAATAGTCTGTGCCATTTCTTCCAGGGTTTTGTTGATGCGGTTGTTGAGCTCTATTTTGTCATCTAGGCAAAATAGGGTGGCTGCGATGGCTTTTTGTTCTGGAAGTGGTGGTAAGCTCAAAGAAATTGCCCCTAATACAGAAGTATATAAATTTCGCTGAACACTTCCTACTGCCATATCTTCAATTTCTGCCTGGTTTTTCAACAAGTAATAAAATATGTATTTGTTGTCTGCAAATTTTCTCTTGGCTTTTATATTAATTGTCGCTCTATTTCCACACATGAAATCTTTAATTATTCCCAATCTACCAATTGTTCCTGATTTGCTTATAACAATAGACTCTGGTTCAAAAAGCAGAGCACTTTTCCCAGCACTAGCAAAGCCTTTTTTCGAAAGCTTTCTTTGTTGTATCAAAAACATATCCATTATTTAAATCATTTGCACGAATCCACTTTACTTCACTTCCAAAGTACTCAGGTACTTTTTGAGAAGGATTAACGTATCCTTCTTGGAAATCGCAAACATCCCCCAGCTTTACATCTCTCCACCCATCAGGCAGCATTCCCTTCACCTCTTCTCTTCCAGTACTGTTTTATCCGAATTTGCAATGTGCATTATTTGCACATTGCTTTTCTCATTGTCACTAAAACTCATACCCGATCGCCCCCAATCGTTGTTTGATCTCTTCCTCCAACTTATGGGATTTGAATGTTCCCTCTTAATTTATCGGCCATTTCCCATAACTTGTTTTCAAATTCTAAATTTACAGCCATTGCTTAAACCCTCCTAGATGAATTTGTTGTATAGATTATTTTTAACATTGCCCCATCTCTTCTCCGCTGCACTGATTGTGGTTTTATAAATACTGAATTCATCAGTATAACGGTTGATTATTTGCTGTTGCTCACTAAGTGGCATTAAAGGGATTTCCATTTCCATAATGTCGGAATGATTGATGTTCATAATAGTGGTACCCCGTTGAAAGCTCTTGATCAGGGCGATACCTATGGGGCTTTCCAAAAATATCTTTATATACTCACCTAAAACGCTAT
>JAQUXM010000030.1:0-19275 GCA_028692415.1 Syntrophomonadaceae bacterium
GCTTTAAACCGTCAACATCACAAACGATCAGTCCGACCGCATCCAGACCATCATTATCGATAGCCAGCATCTCTTTCTCAAAATAGAAACGGTTGTAAAGACCGGTCAGATAATCATGCATACTGATGTAGCGTAATGAATCTTCGGCTTGTTTGCGTCTGGTGATATCAACATCGATACCATCAATGCGAGCAATTGAACCATGGGCGTCATGGGCAAAATGTGCCCGGCGATGGACACAGTGTTTTTGCCCATCGGGATGCCGAAAATAGAATTCTGCTTCAAACCAGCCCTGATGAATGAGGGCGGAAAAGTTATCAATAATCATTTCATGGGATGACTTCAACAATCTGCCGCCTTTGACAGCATCCTCGTACAGTTCTTCGGGGGTATAGCCATAAACCTTTGCAGCCGCCGGGCTGATATAGAGCAGTTCAAAACTATCCGGGCTTACCGACCATATGACATCTTGGACAGAATTTAAGATGCTGTCGAGATGAGCCTGCCGTTCCAGAAGTTCTTCTTCAAAGTTTTTTTGCTGGCTGATATCGATAATCAGTCCTTCAATTAGCAGGTCTGCAGCAGGTATAGACTGCTGTGATTCGTCAACAATAGGTACGGTCATATCCTTAAGCCAGACCGTCCTTCCTTCACCTGAGATAATACGGTATTCAAAGGTTTCGGCTTGTTTGCCTGAAATCAAGCTTTGCCGGGCATCATGGTAGAGATGCAAATCTTCGGGATGAATTAATTGCTCCCAAGTCACTTTTGAGGATAAAAAATCAGCTTCCGTATAACCGGTGATTTTATTCACCGCACCTATATAATGAAGGGGCAGAAAATCCTTGCTTAACGCATAGGCAATAATGTTTAAAGACGCCAGATGTTTTCCGATATAATCTTTTACTTTCTGGTCTTCTTGGATCAACCTGTAAAGCTTGAGCAAAGATGGGTTTGTTGCTTGCTCTTTATTCATTTCAGGCTCAAATTGTTTATCTTGGTTTTGATTTGCCATATCGTTATAACTCCTAAGCACCCGATTTGCGAGGCATAAGTTTCTGTAAATCCCGTTCACTCAATACCTCCACCGGTATGATGGTGGTCATCCGGGAAAGATCTATTTCATGGGGATGCTGTACCCGCCGCTGCGATTTGTCAATGATTATCCTGAGGGTTGGTCGTTGCGGGGTTTCAGCATTAATGCGGGATACGATACCGATCTCCCCGGTGTTCAACTTTAGAAAACTGCCCAGCGGGTAGCTTGCTATGTTGGATATCATAGCGGCAATGACAGCCGGGTCAAAATAAATATTGGTCATGCGCTTAATAAGATTTATAGCCTGGTTGACCTGATAAGCAGGGCGTTTGGGCCGATCAGTCATGAGTTCATCATAGGTATTGGCAGCCGCTACAATACGTGCGTATTCATGAATATTATGGCCTGCCAGCTGGCGCGGGTAGCCCTTGCCATCCCAGCGCTCGTGATGCTGTAAAGCGACATGAGCCGAAAGCAGGGAGAGATCACCATAATCCCGGATAATGGAATAGCCTAATTCTGGATGCTTGGCCAGTAAAGCAGATTCTTCCTCATTTAAATCACCAGAGCGGTTAAGCAAATCCGGATCAATTTTAGACTTGCCGATGTCATGCAGCAGTGCACCTATGCCGAGCTCTTTCAGCTTGGTATCGTTATAGTTCATAGTGATGCCGGTCATAATGGAAAGGGTGCAGACACTAACCGAATGATAAAAAATACGATTGTCTAAGGTTGATATATCAGAAATACTGAGCAGCACGTTGCTGTTGTCCAAAATTTCGTCCAGCAGGTTATTGACTATCTTGCGCAAAGCAATGGTATTGATCTTGCGGTCCTGCTGCAAATAGCTGAAGGTTTTCTTGACCAGCTTGACAGTGGTAATTCTAGTCTCCTCAGAAATTACATCCGCTTCTTCCTCTTCCCCAAATATGGCGTCAAGAATATAGATATAATGTATGCCGATCTCATAAAGCCTTCTTAAATAATACTCATCCAGCTCTACCCCGGCTCGGAGCAAGATATTGCCTTCGCTATCAATAATGCTGCGACCCAACAGCATTCCTTCATCAACATAATTAAGCGGTATTTTCCGCAAAGAATCCACCTGCCCTATGAATTATCTCATCAGTCCTAAAAATAAAAAATCATACAAAGTATATCATCGAAATATTATCAACATTACTTGACGAAAATTAACGAACTTTAAGTCCAAGCTTGGCTTCATTATCCATATCCTTTCACTCCTTGCAATAAATATAAATAAAACACCATATTATATTATATCACCATAGCCAATATAAAGGGAGTTCCTTTTGATCGGGACTCCCTTTATATTGGCTATGGGATTGTATTTCCAGCAAATACCATGAGCGAGCTGCAATCAAATATGCATAATATAAAGGCTTAGAATGAAATATTTAGACATTTTTGTTATAATAATCTTAAGCACCGGAAATTATCCCGATTTATAGCTGAAGCAAAGCAGGACAAGCAGAAAAGAACATACTTTTCTGCATCTAAACAAATGCTTGGAAGATATAATATGAGAATAATATATCTTGGCTAAAAAGCATCTGAAAAAATAAACAATAATTTAGCACTTCTGAAATGCTTGCCTTGAAGCTTCATTCGCGATTAATACCGTATAAATACCCATATTTGCCTAAACTTTAGCTTGAAAAATATTCAAGCAGGAAGGAATATACGTAATATTTGAAGAACTTTGCTAAGATTTAGTGATTAGAGTAAGTCTTAACCATTCTTATAACTTGCCGCTATTCTACCCGGTTTAGGAAAAGCAGCAATAAAAAGGAGATAACATGGAATATCCCTTTCAGGATTTAGTTGACCTCAATAAAATACAACAGATGCTCAATATATTCTCGCGCTTTGCCGGGGTTAATATTGCTGTCTTTGATGGTAGGGGGTCGGTTTTACCGGAAGCAGGATGGCAAAAAATATGCAGTCAGTTCCATCAAAACAATTCAATCTGTGCTGAGATGTGTCGCAACAGTTATAAACAGATCAACGTTTTTGATGAAGGAAAAGACCTTAATATTGATACCTGTCCCAATGGCTTGATTCATATGACAGCACCGGTGATTATCCAAGGTGAACATGTTGCTACCGTGCTTGCCAGTCAGTTTTTATTGGCAACTCCCGAACTTGAGGCTTTCCGGGTTCGAGCCCGGGAATATGGTTTTGACGTTGATGAGTATATTAAGGCGGTAAACGAGTTGCCAGTAATCAATCAGAATCATGCGGAAAGGATCAGCGAATTTCTTGGAATATTTGCTAAATTGCTGGGTGAAATGGGTTTGGAAAAACTTCTCCAATTGCAAGCCCTGCAAAAGCAATTATATGAATCCAAACAGCATCTGCGTTTTATTGGTCAACAACTGCCCGGGGCAGTCTGGGCCACCGATACTAATCTGTGTTACACCTTTCATAATCATGGTGCAACACCAGTTGGTCATCCTTACGAGAATATTATTGGCAGGACTTTATTCGAGAGATTGCATACCGATGACCCTGACCATTCAATAATTGTTATGCACCGCGAAGCACTGGCTGGTAAAACCGTCAATTCCGAAATCAATTACGAGAATCGATTGTGGGAAACCCATATAGAACCGTTGTTCGATGAAAGAGGTACAATTGTCGGTACTTTAGGTATAGGAATCGATATAAGCGAACGAAAAAGAATGGAGCAAGTCCTGCAAGAAAGTGAAAAGATGTACCGGGAGCTCTTTGACAATGCGGCTATTCTGCTTTTTACCACTGATCTGGAGGGTCAATTCACGAGTGTCAACAAGTATGGACTAGTGCATTTTGGTTATGAACTGGACGAGATTATTGGGGTAAGCATTTTTGATATGGTAAGACCGGAAGACAAAGAAATGGTCCGGGCCAAGGTGGATGAAAAGCTTGGTGGCAAGGATATAACCACCTACAACACGGAAATAATTGATCACGATGGTAAAAAAAGAGTTATCGAACTGCATACCAGATTGATTTATGATGGTGAAAAGCCTGTAGGCATTCAGGGGGCAGGCCGTGATATCACACAACAGAAGCAGATGCAGGAAGCATTGGAAGCCAGCGAGCAAAAATTTCGCACCCTGGCTGAAGATAGTGCTGCCATTGTATATATTCTCCAAGCCAATCAATTTGTTTATGTGAATCCGGCTTTAATAAGGCTAAGCGGTTACAGTGAAGAAGAACTCCTTAACATGAATTTCTGGGATATAATGCATCCGGATTACCGTGAGATGGCGCGGCAAAGAGGTCTGGCCCGGCAGTTGGATGTAGATGGACCGGCCACCTATGAATTAAAACTACTGAGTAAAAATAATGAAGCAGTTTGGATTTACCTGACCGGCAGCCGTTTTATCTATGAAGGTGAGCCGGCGGTGATGGCTTCGGCTATAGACATAACTGAACTAAAACGCGGAGAAGATGCATTACAGGAGTCGCAAACGCTGCTAAATCATATCATTGACTTTTTACCGGATGCGACCCTGGTCATTAATATAGAAGGGCAAATACTGTTCTGGAACCGGGCCATGGAGAAGATGACTGGGGTTGAGGCCAAATATATGCTGGGTAAGGATAATTTCGAACACGCAATTCCATTTTACGGCGAACGGCGGCCAATATTGATCGATATGGTGTTTGCAACCGATAATCGCATTAGACAGCAATATTCCTTAATAAATCGAACTGATGATAACCTGGCAGTAGAGATATTCGTCCCCACCTTCGGTTCTGATGGAGCCTATCTTTGGGGGTTTGCCACTCCCCTGTATAATGCGCAGGGTGATTTGATCGGAGCCATAGAAACCATACGCGATATAAGCGAGTACAAGCATATGGAAAATGAACTGATTAACCAGGCCAACTCTTTAAAAATGACTTTGGAACAATCCCCTACTGGAACTGCTATTGTCGATCAGAATCAGAATTTCATCTTTCTTAACTCGCGATTTATTGAAATTACCGGATATACGCTGGAAGACATACCAACCATGGAGATTTGGGAACATAAGGCCTACCTCAATGAGAAATCCCGTAGAGTTTTACATGATGATTGGGCAAAACAACTGGCAGTAAAGAAAAAGGGGCAAGGCATTGCCCGGGTTCGCCGCAAAGACGGCAAGATTAGGGACGTGGAATTTCACGGCATTATGTTGCCTGACGGGCGTACCATTATTTCAGTCTGGGATGTCACCTGGCAAAAACAGGTGGAAGAAAACCTGCGCGCCGGCGAGCGGCGTTTTCGAGCTTTGTCGGATGCCAGCTTTGAAGGGATTATACTCAGTGAAAATGGCATCTGTGTCGAGGTCAATAATAAGGCCATTGAAATGTTTGGCTATAGCCAACAGGAGATGGTGGGGATGAGTATTCTCGATTTGACAGCTCTGGAATCCCGGGTAGTTGTTAAGAACTATCTTAATAACGAGTATGAACTGCCGTATGAGGCGGTGGGGGTGCGCAAGGATGGACGGCAATTGCCGATTGAGATTCAAGGCCGGATGTTTGAATACCAGGGTCGCCTTATTAGAGCCACCGCGATTTGGGATTTGAGCGAACGCCAGCAGGTCGAGGCCGAACTGTCAAGAGAGCGGCAAAACCTTCAAGCATTATTTTTTAACTCACCCGATGCGCTGGTCCTATGCAATTTGGAAAGAGAGATTCTTGACGTAAACCCACAATTCTACAATCTGTTTGGCTATACTCTTGAAGAATGTCAGAGCCAACAGATTAAGGAATTGATCGTTCCAGGTGATTATTTAAATGAGTATTGGGAACATGACCGCCAATTAACAGATGGGAAAACCGTTCAAAAGGAAACCGTGCGTATGCACAAAAACGGCAAAAGAATCGATGTTGCTTTAAGAACGGTAGCAATTATCAATTACGGCTTTTATGTTTTGTATTCAGATATTACGGAGCGTAAACAGGCGGAACAGACAATTAATGAACAAGTGAAGGAACTGGAAGCTAAAAACGCTGAGATGGAACGCTTTACTTACACGGTGTCGCACGATTTGCGCAGCCCGCTTATTACTATTAAAGGTTTCGCCGGCCTGTTAATGGAAGATCTGTCCCATGGCAATTACAGTCGTCCCGAAAAGGATCTGCAGCGGATAATTAACGCAGCTGATAAAATGGATGATTTACTGCGTGATTTACTGGAATTGTCTCGCATAGGCCGCATGCTTAATGCATTCAGCCGGTTTTCCATGACCAAGCTGGCTTCTGAAGTCGTCGAACTGCTTACCGGCAGATTGAAGGAAAGAGGTGTAATACTTAGCATCGCGCCGGATATGCCTATAGTGAATGCTGATCTGGTACGTATCAGAGAAGTGCTGCAAAACCTACTCGAGAACGCGATTAAATTTATGGGGAATCAAACTCACCCACAGATTGATATCGGTTTTACTGACAATTCCGGGGAGTGGGCTTTTTTCATACGTGATAATGGGATAGGTATAGAATCTCGCTACTATGACAGTATATTTGGTTTGTTTAACAAACTCGATCCTAATTGTGAAGGAACAGGGATTGGCTTATCATTGGTGAAAAGAATAATTGAGTTTCATCATGGAAGGATATGGGTGGAATCCAAAGGGACCGGTCAGGGATCAACTTTCTATTTCACTCTGCCCAAGATGGCTGAGAAATAATTGTAGTTGTTTAGTTGCAGCAAGGAGGAAGATTTAAATGAGTGAAGAACCTTTGTTTATATTGCTGCTACTTTAAAAAGGAGGATTTATAATGAAGGGGGAAGCCCTGGTTATTCTGCTGGTAGAAGATAACGAAGATCATGCCGAACTGGTTAAACGCCAATTCGAGGTACAACGCATTGCCAACCGCATCATACATGTAGGGGATGGTGAAGAAGCCCTGGACTATCTTTTTCGCCGCGGCCAATATACTGATGATGAGGAGTATCCTTTGCCCAACTTGATTCTGCTCGATTTACGCCTACCCAAGATGGATGGCTTAAGTGTGCTCAGTGAAATTAAAAAATCTGAACAGTTGCGGGTTATTCCCACGGTGGTGCTTACCTCGTCAGAATCAGAAAAAGATATTAAATCAGCTTATATAAATTATGTTAACAGCTTTTTGGTTAAACCAATAGATTTTAGTAAATTTGCTGCTTTGATGGACGAACTGGGTATGTACTGGCTGGGCTGGAATACCAATCCTTATAAATAAACTGTAGTATGGTAGTGAACGACAGGAGGAATAGCTTTGAGAAATGCAGTCAATGTATTAATTATAGATGATGATGAAGCACATATTGAATTGCTGAAACGGGCTTTTGATTCTCATAGGGCCAGCTTTAATTTATCAACTCAGTCCACTTTGGCTGGAGCTCGTTTACATATGCAAAACAACATTCCAGATATAGTATTGTGCGATTGGCTGCTTCCTGATGGAACCGGGATAGAATTGTTGTCCCCTAATCGTGAGGCTACCCTCTTTCCGGTAGTTCTCATAACCAGCCACGGCAATGAGGAACTGGCCGTTGGGGCCATGAAAGCAGGAGCTCTGGATTATATAGTAAAATCTCCAGATACCTTTGCCAATATGCCAGATTTTGTGGTGCGTGCTCATCGCGAATGGACGCACATAGTAGCCCGCAAAGAGGCTGAAATTAAGTTGCAGCAGGTCTTGCTGCAAACTGTGGAAAGTTTATCATTGATGGTTGAAAAGCGCGATCCTTATACCGCCGGCCATCAGAAAAAAGTTTGTCAGCTCGCCTGTGCGATAGCAGGTGAAATGCAGTTGGATCACAACTCGCAGAGCGGTATATATATAGCCTCGATACTTCATGATATTGGTAAAATTTCCATACCAGCAGAATATTTGAGCAAACCCGGAACCCTGGATCCCGTTGAGTTTACTATAATTAAGTCTCATCCGCAGGTAGCCTACGAGATGTTGAAGTCCATTGATTTCGATTCTCCGGTTATGAAAATAGTTCAACAGCACCATGAGAAATGCAACGGCAGTGGCTATCCTTTTGGCCTGAAATGCCAGGATATATTGTTGGAGGCGCGTATTATTACCGTAGCGGATGTCGTTGAAGCTATTTCTTCACATCGACCTTATCGTGCTGCTCTGGGCATTGACGTTGCTTTAAAGGAAATATCAACCAATGCGGGAGAACTTTATGACCCCGATGTAGTGGATATCTGTCTGAAGTTGTTTAAAAACGGTTTTAAATTTTCATTCTAACAAATCCTCATCATCAGCCAGATCCAATTCAAACCAGAATTCAACTCCCTCATCTGCGTTGATTACTCCAAAACCATTATTATCGTATCCCTGAATTGCGCGTACTACTGAAAGACCCAGGCCTGACCCGCCGTAGGCTCGGGTCCTGGCCTTGTCCACCTTGTAGAAACTGGTAAAAATGCGGTCTAGAGCTTCTTCGGGAATGTGTTTGCCGGAATTTAATACGGATATGCGGACCTTTTGACCTATTTTAGTTAAGGTTATTCTTAGCAGCTTATTTTCATCAATATGATTAAGGGCATTGGTGAGGTAATTGGTCAGAACCTGTTCGCTGCGAATGATATCAGCGTTTACCAGAGTGTCATCATCCATCCGCACAATAGGATTAATACCTCTTTCCTTGAAAAGCGGATCAAATTTGGAGATGATCCGATTGATCTGATATGCAATATTATATATACTCTTTTCCACCTTGAAGTGACCGGATTCTATTTGCGAAAGGTCCAGGAGGTCTTTCACCAGTTGGTTCATCTTGCCGCTCTCGTCTATAATCACATCACAATACAAATTCTTGTTGGTTTCATCCTCTATAACATTGACCTTAAGCCCTTCTGCATAACCCTGAATCAAAGAAATTGGGGTTTTTAGCTCGTGTGAAACATTGGAGATAAACTCTTTTCGCATCTCATCTATTCTACGTTCCTGTTCAATATCTATTCTAAGTTTTTGATTGGCATTCTGTAATTCCATGATCGTTTTGTCAAGCTGTGCGGACAGCGAGTTGATACTATCTCCCAGTTCTCCAATCTCATCATTGCTCTTTACATCATACTTTTTGCTGAAATCAAGCCGGGCTATTTCCTGGGCAATATTATTAAGCTCCAAAATAGGACGGGTAAACTGCCGGGCTAATACAAAGGCTAATATGCTGCCGATTAAAATGGTCAGAAAACCGGTATACAAAAAGAAGGTATTAGCCACTTCCGCATTGGCCTGAATAGCTGCCAGAGGAGTACTCAAAACCAATATGTCCTGATTATCGAACAATAAAACAAGATTCAAAAATCGGGTGTTAAGGCGAGGATCCCAACTGGTATCAATAATATTACCCTCTTCCTGGAGATCGGCAAAACGTTTTATTACCATATTAAGATGCGGATCCGGCCTGGGGTTGGCGAAGAAATCACGTTTGGAACTGTATTTTATTTTTAAGGATTTATCCAGGATAAGCGTATTTATGCCGGAATTACGCTCCAGGTTTTCCAGCTGCAGATAAATATCCTCCGGATTGCCGTCATAGATGTGTTTGATATCGCTTGCGGCTTCGATTAAGAACTCTGTTTTCTGAGATCTATAATACTTCCCCAGGTATTGTGTATTCAACAGCCATGAGAACAAGACAAAGAATACTATCAGACCCGCTATTCCTATAAATAACCTGAGGCGAATTGATTTCTTCATTTGATTACCTCAAATCTATAGCCCAAACCCCGGACTGTTTGAATATATTCCCCTTTGCTTCCCAGTTTGAGCCGTAATTTTTTAATATGGGTATCAACCGTTCTTACATCTCCATAATAATTAAAATCCCAGACTGCATTAAGAATCTGATCTCTGCTCAGGGCTCTCCCCTCGTTTTCAGTTAAATAGATCAATAATTCAAACTCCTTGGGGGTAAGATTCAGCTTTATGCCATCTACTAATACGTAACGAGAGTTTTCATCAATCTCCAGACCGTTGAAAGCCTTAACTGTGTGGCTATTCTTGCCTATTCTTCTTAACAGTGCGTTGACTCGGGCCACCAGAACCTGAGGGCTGAATGGCTTGCTTATGTATTCATCTACCCCTAGCTCAAAACCGAATAATTCATCAGATTCTTCACTGCGCGCGGTTAACATAATAACTGGTACCAGTGAATACTTCCTTATTTCCCGGCAGACTGTCCAACCATCATATTCAGGCATCATCACATCAAGAATAAGCAGGTCAATGCCAGATTCCTCGCGAAATATCTCCAAAGCTTCTTTTCCGTTAGATGCTTCTATGATCTGAAAACCTTCCCTTTTTAGGAAATCGCCGACCAGTTTCCTCATGCGCTCTTCATCATCCGCAATCAGAATTCTTTTCATATTATTTAATCACCGCCTGAGCAAAGAATAATTTCATTTTTAAGTATTATTGTAGAACAATCCTGTGACCATTGGGTGAACATTTGATTTTAGTTTTCCATAAACTTTCACTGGATCTTCACAGAATGTTCACAAAAGCTGTTTACAATACTATTAAGGCCAGCAAACAATAAGCAAATCAAGAAAGGAGGACATAAATGGAAAAGAAGATTTTTAAACGTTTGTTTTCAGGAGTATTAATTGGAGGTTTATTGTTAACCTCAGGCGGTCTGGTAATCGCCGGCGATCAAACCACGGATCAGACCAGTACTAAACCCGCAGTGCATGGCCCGCAGTTTCCAGGCAAAGGTGGAGGACCAGTCATGCAAGACATTTCCCAGGATATCCTGGATCAACTAGTAACTGCCGGTACCATCACCCAGGAACAGGCAGATAAACTTCTGGCACTGTCGGAAGCAAAAGTTGCTGAGCAAAAAGCCAGGGCAGAGCAATTTAAAAACATGACTGAGGCGGAACGTCAGGCAAAATTAGAGGAACAGAAGGCTAAAGCCGAAGAGTTCAAGAATCTAAGTGAGGAAGAGCGGCAGGCCTTAAAAGAAGAGCAAAAAGGCAAGAAAACCGATCTTTTCAGCCAGGCGGTAAGTGAAGGCATTATAAGCGAGGCCGAGGCTGAGCTAATTAAGGAAGAGATAAAGTCGATAAATGAGGCAAAGCATCTGGCAGCGCAGCAAAAACAGTTCGATGCTTTGGTAACTGCAGGCACCATAACCCAGGAGCAAGCTGATAAACTCCTGGAACTGGTCAAAGCTAATGCTGAGGAACAGAAGGCCAAAGCGGAAGAGTTCAAGAATCTTACTGAGGAAGAACGGCAGGCCTTAAGAGAACAGCAAAAGGGCAAAAAAATTGACCTTTTCAGCCAGGCAGTCAATGCAGGTATTTTGACTCAGGCAGAAGCTGATGCAATAAGCCAGAGTATACCGGAGCAAACGAAAGAGAAGCACCAGCAAGCCATGCAAAGCAAGCTGGATGAGCTGGTTGCAGCTGGAACGATCACCAGTGAACAGGCAAATGCCATCATTGTAAACATGAGTAAAAAGGTAGCCAAAGAAAAACCGGACCAGGATAAATCTGCAAGCACAACCACCAAGACTGATAAGACCACCAAGCAGAAACCTGGTGAAAGACCCAGTCCTTTTAAAGATCTGGTTGAAGCTGGAACCCTTACTCAGGATCAGGCCGATGCAGTTGCCAAACTCATACAGCCCTCCGGTAATCATGGCGGCGGTCACGGTGGCCCTGGTGCTCCTGGCGGCCCTGGTGCTCCGGCAGAATAGTTTTCATCCCTTATTCCTTTCCATATAAAGCCCCCTCTAGCCCCGGAGGGGGCTTATTGATGGGAATAGGGCTGCCCATGGTGTATAATGGTTGAAGTCTGTATTAATGCTCCAACTATCAGATATTGAAAGGATTTTATGGATTTTTTACCGATTTGTAAAGATGACTTAAAGCAAAGAGGATGGGAGCAGCTTGATATCATTTTGGTGAGCGGAGATGCCTATGTTGATCATCCGGCCTGGGCCGCAGCCATACTGGGCCGATTTCTGGAAAAGCAGGGTTACCGCGTGGGTATTATTGCTCAGCCGGACTGGCGCAGTCTGGATGATTTCAAGCAACTGGGTAAACCGCGTCTATATCTTGGCGTCTCGGGCGGGAACCTGGATTCCATGGTTAATCATTATACTGCCGATTTAAAAAAGCGCCATGAGGATCTATATTCTCCGGGTGGCAAGGCTGGCCACCGGCCTGATCGTGCCACAATTGTTTATGCCAACCGTTTGCGTGAAGCATACCCCGGTGTTCCCATAGTCATCGGAGGGGTTGAAGCCAGCTTACGGCGTCTGGCTCACTATGATTATTGGAGTGACCAGTTGCGGCGTTCCATATTGCTGGACAGCAAAGCTGATTTGCTGGTTTACGGTATGGGTGAATACAAGCTTTTGGAAATAGCGCGCTTTATAGAAAATGGCGGTGAGATCAAAAAGCTTGACCATCTGACTGGTACTGCTTATATTTCCTCGACCTTGCCGCAGAATGCCCTGGAGCTTCCTTCGTATGAAAGGGTCAAAAACAACCTTAATGATTTTTCCCAGTCTACTCGTTTGGTATATCAGAACAACAATCCTTACTGCTCCAGCAGCCTGGCCCAAAAACATGGGGACCGGTGGGTGGTTGTTAACCCGCCCGCTTTACCTTTAAGCAGCAAACAGATGGATAAAATTTATGATATACCCTTCCTGCGTCGTTATCATCCCGTATATGAGGAAGCAGGAGGGATTCCTGCCTTGAAGCCGGTGCAGTTTTCGATACTAACCCACCGGGGATGTTTCGGAGGTTGTTCCTTTTGTTCCATCGGTCTGCATCAGGGCAAGGTTATTCAAAGCCGCAGCATTAAATCACTTTTGGCTGAGGCCGAATCATTTGTGGCTCATCCTGATTTCCGCGGCAGCATTCCTGACCTGGGAGCTGCTTCAGCAAATATGTATGGCATGTCAGGGATAAAAGGCGGGCTTTGTGAGAAATGCCAAAGAACAAGCTGTCTTTATCCAAGCGTGTGTCAAAACCTTGCAACGGACCATTCTGAATCACTGCGACTTTGGGACAGAATGCGCAGAATAAAAGGTGTAGCCAATATACGCGTAGCCTCTGGGGTGCGTTATGACCTGATATTACAGGACAAATCAGGACAGTATCTGCGTGAACTCTGCAAGCATCATGTTGGCGGACAACTTAAAATTGCGCCTGAACATGTATCAGAAACGGTAACGAGATTAATGGGGAAACCAGATCGCTCCCAGTATGAGAAATTTATCGCAGCCTTCCAAAAGGTGAATCAAAAACTGAATAAGGAACAATACCTTATTCCCTATTTCATATCAGCACATCCTGGCAGCAGCTTGAGGGAAAGCATCGAACTGGCAGAATTTTTACGGGATCATATGCAATACTATCCCGAACAGGTGCAGAATTTCACGCCAACTCCAATGACCATCTCGACCAGCATGTATTATACCGGTATTAACCCGGTAAATGGCAAGCAAGTATATGTCGCCAAAAGCAGCCAGGAAAGGAAAGCGCAACGCGCTCTGCTGCAGTATCGCAAACCTGCTAATCAACAACTGGTTAAAGAGACCTTGGAAAAATGCGGGCGCAGCGACTTGATCGGGACCTCGCCCCGAGCCTTGGTCAAAGTAAATACTTCATCCGATAGACCGCAAGCTGCTGCATTTATCAAGGGTAACAATACTGCTAAAAGAACGAGAAGGAGTAAGAAAAAACAATAGCCTCCCTGATCTTGCTAACCCTTATGCTCAGAGGATACATCCCATGGGCATATTCGCCAGCACGCGCAACAGCAAACCTATATATAAATACCCAGATGGTACAGCCGCAAATCCAATAAACATTTTGTCCACATGATACTTAGCCAAGTATTCTATATTCAGGAACCTATTGCCATATCTCTGAATAGCATGTAGTGAAAACATGAAAGGAGATGGTGGCGGTGCCGAATATTTTCTTTGCTCCCCAGGCCAATACCTATGTAGCCCAGTACTACCCGACTAAAAAGTTCAACGGTTCTCCTTCCCTGTTTGTCAGCAGATTTAAGGGCACCGGCGATATTTATCGGAGCTTGCTTCGTTTTTGTCTTACCACCCCGGAATGCAGTTCGAATAATATTCATGGTGGTGCAACGATTAATGAAGCTTACCTGCGCTTAACCATTGCCCGCAATCAAATTCCAGTTGGAAGCGTAATCAATCTCAACGCCTACCAGGTATTGCAGTCTTGGGATCCCGCTAAGGTAACCTGGAACAAGCAGCCGCTCTTCGGTGCCAACCCTGTGGTAAGCATTCCAGTTGGAGCAAGTTTGGGGACCTTGGAAATGAATTTGACCAATCTGGTAAGAGGATGGTTTGATGGCAGCATACCCAATGTCGGGTTGCTCTTGACCGGCAACGAAACTGAGAACCGGCTTTTGGGGCTTTATTCCAGCTTCGCACCCAATATCAACTTCTGGCCCCGCTTGTATATTAACTATAGCTAATGGGCGTGAGGCGTCAGGGGTAAGGTGTGAGGGGTTCCATGAGCAGCTTGAGTTTGTAAGCATTCCAATCATTAAAATGTTTATCGGATATGAATCGTTATACTGACTTTAACCAAATACTAACCTTGCCCAAAAGTGAGACTATATTCAGTAATAACCAAGAATATAATTATATCGACCAAGGGACTGGCTTTTTAATATTGGCCAGTCCCTAATCAATAGAGGTTGTGTTAATAGCAGGAGATTATTTGAATGAATTGGCCATCTTTATTGCTTCGTCTTGACTAAATCCTTTGCATATCAGGTCGAAGCTTACTCCGTCTTTTTCCCACATCAATCCAATTCCGGGTTCCCATGCGGCAGTTGTCCCGTTGACCCGGACTTCCTGTACTTCTCCGTTGGTTGCGTAAGTAAACTGGGTATTCTCATTCATGATCCTTTCAAACACAATAATGTCCTTCCCATTTCCCTTAAAGTATAGATTGATATAATCGCCGGATCCTTTATATCCTTCAACTTCTTTCAATTCATAACCGGCCGGTAGACAGGCCGGAGCCTGTATTTTAAAGGATGCAATTTTTTGCGCTTCCTCGATGCTAGCGTAATTGACTATATTTTCATCTTTCTTTTGCTCCGCATAGTCCGGATTTGACACTTTTACTTCCCCATTTTCGGTCTTTATAGTAATTGATCCTTCTTTCCGCATTTGTTCTTTTTGCTCTTCGGTCAGTTCCTTTTTCTCGGCCGGGGTGGTATCCTTTACTTGTACCACTGCGCTGTACTTGCCCAGCTTCAGCATCTTGGCAATATTGTAACCAACATTATCGGCTACTGCGGTAACAGTTCCTGGAAAGACCAGGGTTAAGGTCAGCATGAATATTAAGGCCAGACTTCCGAAAACGGTAACAGTCCGGTGATGTTCAAAAAATCTTTTCATAATGCTCTCCTTTTCATAATTTCTAAAATCTTTTTCCCTGCAACGGTTTAATAGCTTATGACGCATTCTTGCCTGCGCAATATTATCGCGGCTGAAATCGCTTCCTTTAAGCATAGCTGCCAGTTGAAACAACTGTTGGTCAACATAGTCTCCGGGTTTTGATGGGGTTTTTCCTTCCATAATTTCATCCAATGACTGATTAAAAAGTTCGGCCTCTTTATACTCGTTCATGATTCCCCTCCCTTGTTGAGAGAATTTCCCGTAATTGTCGCAGGGATCGATAAACAATAATGCCTACATTGCTCTCGGAGATTCCCAGTAAACTGGCTATTTCACGGTTTTTTAGATTGGCTGCGAATCTCATGGCAATGATATTGCGTTCTCGGTCCCCCAGTTTAGCGAGTGCCAAGCATAATTCGTGGCGATTTTCTTCCCCCAGGCATGCTTCCTCGGGCGTAGGCCGCCCACTAATCAGTTCTTTGACCTTGTCCAGGGATAACCATAAACTGTGTTTGCGCTTCCGATGGTAGTCCGTCACCGCATTATGAGCAATGGCAAAAAGCCAAACTTCAAAAGGTGCTTTTTCCGGACGGTAGGTATCATACTTGCGCAATACTTGTTCAAATACCTGGCTGCTTAGGTCCTCCGCTTCTTCCGGGCTGTCGATACGATAACGTATATAATTGTAAATTCTTTTATAGAAGCGGTCGAAGATCTGAGCAAAGATTTCGGTATCAGTAACCGTCTTTTTATCCATATAGAGTTCGGGCCGGAGATATACCGCAAGGTCCTTTTCCATCTTGGTCTCCTTCCGAAAGCTTGATTACTGGCCAGATGCTTTCGTATGTAGATACGGGCAAAGCATAAAAGCATTACAAAAATAATCTGGATATTTTCACAACCAAGAAAATGCAATTATTGTTCCTTATTATCAGACAGCAGATTACCGCGGGTTATGGCCTGGGGGCCGAAGCGTTCCCGTATATCATCCATAAGCTGGTCAATATTTGTTTGTTCAGCAGTTAAGCCAGAGGCGAACAGAGTTCCCTGCTCAGGAAGGGCAGCAGGCGACAAATTGCTCAGGGATAAACCGAAAAGCCGCAAGGCTTGGTGGCCGGCATAGGATTGGTGCAGTAATTCGGCGGCTTGCTCGGTTATGATCATATCCGAATTACAAGGTGGAATGCTCTTTCGGCGGGTAATGGTTTTAAAATTACTGTATCTCAATTTAATAGTAATAGTTGCTGCTTTCAGCTCAGCTTTACGCAGTTTATAGCCTAATTCGGCGGAAAAGTGGGCAATCAGATTTTCCAGGTAGCTTATATCCTTAATATCCTCAGGAAAGGTTTCTTCCCTGCCTATAGACTTTCTTTCGTAATCGGCTTCGATTGCTCTATCATCAATTCCCCGGGCCAGTTCCCAGAACAGCCGTCCGGCTGAACCGATTCTGGCTTCCAGCCATCCCGGAGGCAAGTCCTGAATATCACCGATAGTCTTGAGCCCCAGCTTATCCAGGATTTGTTGGGTCTTGTTCCCTACTCCCCATATACGAGATACCGGCAGTGGTCTTAGCAGCGCCAATGCCTCTTCGCGGGTAATAATGCGCAAACCATCCGGTTTATCCAGGTCTGAAGCCAGTTTGGCGAGAAATTTGTTATAGGATATACCTACGGAGATCTTCAGTCCCAGTTCCGAATATACCTGTTGCTTAATTGAACGGCCGATATTTTTGGGGCTGCCAAACAACCGCGAACATCCGCTGATATCCAGGAAAGCTTCATCAATAGACAAAACCTCCATAAGCGGCGAATAGTGGCTTAGTATGCTGAATACCTGTTTTGATAGTTCTAGATAGCGGGACATATTGACGGGAAGAAATATTGCATGAGGGCATAAACGGTAGGCCTGAGCAGCAGGCATGGCTGACCTGATGCCAAATTCTCTTGCTTCATAGGAACAGGTGGATACAACTCCCCGTGCATCCTTAGCTCCACCTACTACTACCGGTTTACCACATAATAATGGATTGTCCAATTGTTCAACTGAAGCGAAAAAGGCATCCAGATCGCAGTGCAGGATAGTAAGCTGGCTGGAATCGATTTCCTTATCAACTGCCATGGATAGCCCCCTGGAAAAATAATATATAATGAAGTGAAATAAATCCCCCGCTTCTTTAAGCGGCCGAGTTCCTATTAATAAAACCGGCGGCGGGATTCAATCCCCCGCCTCGTTGCAGCGGTATGTTGAAACTGCTCCGCAGTTTCTTCCGATGCTTAAAAGAAAGTAATAAATACTATCCTTTCAACTTTAAAACAGCTGTTGCTGCTCGCTGGAAATATTCATCATATTTATAAACAAATCAACAATCAATGGATCAAATTGAGTTCCGCTGCCCTTTTCAAGTTCGACAGCTGCCAGTTCAGAACTGATGGCTGATCGATAGGGACGATCATTGGTCATGGCCTCATAGGCATCAACAACTCCCAAAATTCTAGCCATTAGAGGGATTTCTTCACCTATTAATCCCTGGGGGTAGCCGCACCCGTTATAATGTTCATGATGGTAAAGAATTGCCTTGGCCAGTTGAGGTTCATTTATCGCCATAGCCATTCTATAGCCTGCATCACTATGCTTCTGCATAGTTTTCCACTCTTCGGGATTAAGACTTGCAGGCTTATTAAGTATTTCCATAGGAACCGTTACTTTGCCAATATCATGCAAGTAGGCCAGACGGCGTAAATTGATTTTTTCATTTGGCGCCAGATGAAGCAGATCTGCAAGTCTTTCGGACATATCAGCTATTCTGCCACAATGGTCTTCACTTTCGTGTTCGATTTGCCAGAGCTTCTTTTCCAGATTCATTATTATTCGTTGGCGATTATCTTTGCTTTCCAGCAGTTTATTTTCATACATTGCACTTTCCGCCTGACGGAAGCAATCCATCATATCATCTTTCAGATTATTGCGCGTAGCAGTTCCCAGGGACACGCTGAGTTCGATGGGGTCAAGCGCAAATTTACGGCAGGTAGCTTTTATTCTTTTACAGATCGCTTCGCATGCAGCCTGGTTGGTTCCGGGCAGCAAGATTACAAATTCGTCTCCACCCCAGCGGGCGATTATATCGCTTTGCCGGCAACACTCATTAAAGACCCGGGCAATATTTATCAGCAGTTGGTCGCCTACCGCATGCCCAAAGATATCGTTGCTCAGTTTTAAACCATTCATATCCGCCATAATTAGACTGATTGGTAACTGCTGTTCATTATCAAGCTCCAGCAGAATGCTATCAATATATGCCCGGTTAAATAATCCGGTTAGTTTGTCATGATAGCTGAGGAAAAGAATCTGTTTTTCGGCGGCGTACTTTTCACTAATATCAGAGAGAATAAGCATTACCGCGTCTTTCTCGTTTTCCTGCTGAAATTGTTTGATTATTTTATATTCAATATTGATATGTTTGTTATTGATTTGAATCCTTTTGGGCAATTGATATAGAGATAAAAACCGCGTATTGTCATCATCGGCTTGGAAGACCTCGCTAAATACCTTGGCGAATTTTAGATGCTGCTCGTCCTGGCTGTCCTGAAACAAGAGTTCAAGAATATTGGCATTTTCAATAGGGGTATTGAATATATTTGCACATTCCGCACTGTAAAGCTTGTTAACTCGCAAATCCTCCCCAAAGGTTAAAAAACCTTGTCCGGCGTGATCCAGGATATCTTTAAGCGAGCTTTCAATATGTTTAAGGTGCCATTGCTGTTTATCGCTTATACTTACGATCTTACCGCTTAAATTTAATAGCTTTTTATAATTTTGG
>JAQUXM010000030.1:19375-20975 GCA_028692415.1 Syntrophomonadaceae bacterium
AAAACCTTGTCCGGCGTGATCCAGGATATCTTTAAGCGAGCTTTCAATATGTTTAAGGTGCCATTGCTGTTTATCGCTTATACTTACGATCTTACCGCTTAAATTTAATAGCTTTTTATAATTTTGGGTTAATTCTTGATATTGCGGCATTAATGGGTTGCCTACATTTTCTCCGGAATCGATATACTGCATAGCTCTTTGCAAAACGTCCATTTCGGCATGAAACAATTCGTTGTTATTCTTCATTATTCATCATTTCCTTGCGCTAAAATAATCTCAAAGGGAAAATCAATATCTTCTTTGAACTCCTCAGCACATTCCAGGAGGCTCTCGTTTTCGGGATCACAATACCACTTTATGATTACCTTCTTACCTAGAATGTATGCCGCTTGCAGCTTATCAATAAAATCCATCATACATTTGGAACTGCTGGTATTCATATAGATTAAATTGAAAGCAAAGATTGCAGTATTATTGCCTAAATTTTCAAGATATGCATCCAGCCAGGTAAAAACCGGAGCGTAAAAACTTACAGCGTTTTCAGGATATGACTGACCGCTAATCATCAAGGTATCTTCACTAAACCTGATTTCTGGTGTCGATTTACTGGCTTCAATATTTATTTCAATCAAAGTCTAACCCTCCCTTAGTTAAGTATAACTATTATTTAAATATAGACAGTAAAAATTATATAATCGAATCGATCATCTTTGCTAATAATTGAATATTCAATAGGACCCGTAGCTTTGCGGGCAATGTCCAGGATTCCCAACCCGGCTCCGCCCGGTTGTCCATCTACCAGGATCCGGGATTGTTTCAACTGGGTTTTATAAGCTGCCTTTTTTTGTTCTTTGTCCATTGCGTTAATCTCATCAACTCTGGCCACAAGTGTTTTAATATCGTTTTTCTCGCTCAGATTACCGGAACATATAAAATAATGCTCCTTCTCCTTGCCAATAATCAACATACCAGAATTATGAAAATCAGCACTTTCCTTTGCGAAATGCGGGCGGCCTAGATAATTTTTAATGTTCTGGGTTTGCTCGATAAAAATGGAAAAAATGTTTAAGGTATTGCCTTTGATAGTTTCATCAGACATAATATGTTTTTTTATTGCTTCACCCAGTACTTCGATAATTTCTTGAGAAAATGGGCCCGAAAAGGTTAGCAAAATGCCATGTTGATCCAAAGTGCTTTTTAAAGTAGTTAGATAATCATTCAACACCATACCCAGCTCCTATCCTGTAAATTTTAGGGCTATTCAGCCTTAGAATTTAAACCCAATCAATGCAATGTCATCTCGTTGGTCCTCGCTGCCCATGTAACGATCCAAGGTATTAAGAATAATCTCTTTTTGCTCATTCATGCTTTGCTCATGAATCCCAACAATTAATTCTTTAAATCGTTTGGTACCAAAGCCATATTCATTTGCAATACCGTTTTGGTCGAATAAGCCATCGGTAGATAGATAACAGGCAGTTGTATGGGACAGATCTATTTCATGATTGTTGAATTCATAATCGGCTTTGGTGGTTTTATAGCCTAAACTCTGCCGGTCCCCTTTGATTTCCCGGACTTCATTACCCTGCGTATAAATCAG
>JAQUXM010000030.1:21075-25935 GCA_028692415.1 Syntrophomonadaceae bacterium
CGACTGCCAAAATCCTTAAGCGAGTAGCGGCAGACTGCTTCTCTGAGTTTGACTATTGGGTTAACCAGGTTGTTGATAAAGAACCAAATGATTATTATTCCCAGGACTAATGATATGCTTAAAGCGGCTAAAAAGCCAAACAGGAGCTTGTTTAAGGCCAACAGATATTTGGATTTGGCAATGGCCACCCCAAAAGTCCAGTTGGTTGATTTGATGCTGCTTAAAATGAAAAACCGTTCAACCCCATCATAATCCTTTATTTCAATTATATGATTACAACCATTTTCAATCTCCTGAATCAGTGGTAAATAACGGCCATCCAAAATATCAGCAGTGTTTATCATTTTATCTGGAGTAGGCAGAAAGCTTTTTTCCGGATGAACCAAAATGTTGTTTTCGTGGTCCAGCAGGAAAGAATAATCAGATTCAGCAGTCCTGGAACTCTGGGCCAGCTCGATAAGCTCTGTGAGGAGAATATCTGCTCCCACTATGCCCTGCAATTGTTCATTTCTTTTAACTGGTGCCGCAATTGAAAAAATCATTTTCTTGGTACTGGCATCAAGATATGGGGTTGAATAAAACAAACCATCATTTTTGATTACACCAATATACCATTTACGGGAGGTGCAATCATATTCCGGGGGCGGATTCCAGCCAGATCCATCGATCAAAAGCCGGTTAGGAAAACCCATGAAACAGTCTAGCACCTGAGATTTTTGAAATTTGAACTTGGCAGTTAAATATTTGAGCAAATAATCTTGAGTGAAATTGTCATTAATTTCTATGTCTTCTGCCATGTCGTTTACCGCCTTGCCCTGTTCGACAAACCAGGTGTTAAACTGATTGGCATACTTTCTTACAGATTCAAGTGATTTCTGATTAACTTCATTCTTAACTATATTATAGGAGAGGCGATAACTAATCAGAGATACGGTAAGCAGGCAGATAATACAAATGGCGCAAGTAACAAGTATAAATTTTGCCCGTAAGCTTCTAATATTCAAAACTACACCTCATCCAAATAGCTTATAACGAAGCGAAAAGATGTCCCCTGCAAGCGTTCGGGGTCCTAATAAAAAAACAGGCGGCGGGTTCCAATCCCCTGGCTCGTTGCAGCGGTGTGAAGAAACTGCTCGACAGTTTCTTCCGATGCTTAAGCAAATAAAACAACGGATCTAAAAATTATCTATATTATATATGTGATTCGCTTTTTTCCCAGTTTTTCCTGCCTGCATGTGATTTCTGCTATAGATTATTTCGAAACACGAATATTAACTGGAATTATCTTTAGTACTTGCGCTTCAAAAGTAAAATTTAGCTTTCTGTACAATATACGACGCCAACCGTACCCAACCCGGTATGCAAACCAATAACGGGACCGATTGTACATACACTGATTGGCAAGCTATAGAGATCCATGAGATTATGTTTTAATTGCATGGCCTTGACAGGTGCATTAATGTGATGAACGATTATTTCCTGCAAACCGAATTTATTGCTGTCCTCTTCCATAAGATTAAGAATGCGTTTGACAGCATTAGTAGTACCACGGCACTTTTCCAATAGATGAGTCATGCCCTTGTCCATGTCAACCGTTAATATAGGACGGATATTTAGAATTGAACCTAGCAGAGCCGAGGCGGTTCCTATGCGGCCACCTTTTTTCAAATACTTAAGCGTCTCCGGCACAAAATAAAAACGAACCCGATCCCGGGCGGCCCCCGCTGCCTGCAAAGCCTCCTGCAAGTTCCGGCCGGCTTTAGCCGCTCGTGCTGCAGCGAGTACCTGTAACCCAAGGGCCATGCAATTAGTGTGCGAGTCAAAGACTTCAATTACGCAGGAAGGGTATTTTTTCTGAAGTTGTTCCTTGCTGCTCAATGCACTGGCATAAGTTCCGCTCATGGTGGAGGAAATAAAAATGCCCAAAACATCATCACCATCTGCTATGGCAGCTTCAAACGCTTCATATATTTCACCTGCAGACGGTTGGGACGAGGTGGGAATTATTCCGGTCCGTTCAATCTTATTATAGAAATAATCATAATCAATGTCGGTTTCCAGATATGACTCATCAGGAAAGTGAATACTTAAAGGCAGGATCTTAATATTAAGCTCCTCCTGCAAGGATTTATCAATATAAGCTGTACTGTCACTAATGATCTTAATGCCCATCGCAGATGCCCTCCCGATTAGACTTTCTAATCTAGTACTCTGTAAAATCTAAAACTTTAATTCCCACCGGCCAAATTTCCGCAGGGCTTATCGCAATACGTCCAGTATTACTCACTCCTCCGAAGCCCATGGACGGGCAAGTGCAGCGTTGCCATGGATGGCAAGGAGCTGCCGCCTCCCCCTGCGGAAATTTTTCTCGGAGGATAAAATAAACTTTTTGACTTTACAAAGTACTAGTTCGCGGTTAATCGGGTTTTCCCTCTTCAATAATCGAAAAACGTCTGGTTGTTAATAACAATACCCCCTATGATAGTCCTTGAATTCTACCATAGGGGGCCGTTTGATTCACTTTTACGTTTTCACGGGGTCAGTTCAGGAGGTTTAGGTTATTGATTGTCTATTTTACCAATACAACATTAATAGCTTTGATTAGAGCAGTTGCTGTATCGCCCTTTTGAAAACCTACCTGAAGAAGAGAATCGGTTGTCATGACAGAAGTAATCTCATTGTCACCGACTTTGATTACAACTTCGGACATGATATCGCCCTGCTTGATTTCCACTATATTGCCAGTCAATTTATTGCGAACTCCTGCTTCCATAATTTACACCTCCTTTTTTTCATTATAATAAAAATTTTTCCAATACACAATTTTATTGACGATAACTATAACTAATGGTTATTTTTTAAAAAACTTAAAGTATTGACACCTTGTACAGTGATTTGTATAATGAAGCAGAATTTAAGGGCAGAAGGAGAAGAATAATGAATTACATAGGCATTGACATCGGCTCAACCGCTGCGAAAACAATCATCTTTGACGGAGAAAAGGTGCTTGCCCATTTTGTCTTGCCTACCGGTTGGAGCAGCAAGGAAACCGCCGTCCGAATTAAAGATGAACTTGAAGTGATGGGAATTGATGTAAACTCTGCCGATGTTAAAACAATTGCTACCGGCTATGGGCGCATTTCGGTTGAATATGCGGACAAAATCTTAACGGAGATAACCTGCCATGGCAAAGGCGGTCACCATCTGTTTTCGGAAGACAGTGTGATTATTGACGTGGGCGGTCAGGATACCAAGGTCATTACGGTAGAAAACGGGGCGGTCACCCGGTTTTTAATGAATGACAAATGTTCTGCCGGCACTGGGAAGTTTCTTGAGATTATGGCCAATCGTCTGGCCGTGGATATTGACGAGCTTTTCTCTTTAGCGGAAGCGGGTACGCCTATTCCCATCAGCTCGATGTGTACGGTTTTTGCGGAGTCTGAAGTCATCAGTCAGATCGGCGCCGGACAATCAAAAGCTGATATGGCCGCCGGTATTGTTCAATCGGTAGTATCACGGGTAGCACTGCTGGTCGAACGGCATGATATAAACGGCATATGTATTCTTACCGGTGGTTTGAGCCACAACACCTTTTTCAGGGAACAGCTGGCCCGGAAGCTGGGAACCAAGGTTTATTCTCATGAACTGGGTAAATATGCGGGTGCATTAGGAGCAGCGCTCATAGCTGCAGATAAATATCAGTAGACCTTACTAGCTATTGTTTCAACATTAGGGAGGTATCATAATGTTAAATCTGCCAGATAACTTTCAAAACTATTCCGAAGCTCGCCAGCAAGGATTTATGCGAATGAAGGAACTAAAGGAAAAAGGGAAAAAAGTAGTGGGTGTTTTTTGTGCCTATACCCCTGCCGAGATGGTTATAGCAGCCGGAGCGGTTACGGTCGGCTTATGCGGAGTAAGTGATGAACCTATACCATTTGCAGAAAAAAGTCTGCCGAAGAATTTGTGCCCATTGATTAAATCCAGTTATGGTTCTGCGGTTTCTGATACCTGTCCTTATTTTTATTTTTCAGATATGATTCTAGCCGAAACTACCTGTGATGGAAAAAAGAAGATGTACGAAATGATGAACGAACTAAAATATACGCATGTAATGCAGTTACCCCCGGGAAGAAGCAGCAGTGAAGCTCTGGAGGGCTGGCATAGTGAAATGTTGCGCTTAAAAGATGCTTTAGCTCAACAGCTGAATGTTGAAATTACCGAGGAAGATCTCCGTAATGCCATTCGTCTTAAAAACCGGGAAAGAAAAGCCATATTGGACTTCTTTGCCATAGGCAAACTAAAGCCTACCCCGCTTTCGGGCTATGAATTAAACACTTTGATCGATAATAATAGTTTTCTTTTCGAAACTGAAGAAAAGATTGCTGTATTGGAAAAACGGACGGCTGAATTGCGTGAGGACTTCGAAGTAAACTACAAGGGAAAGCCATCACGCCCACGGATTTTGATAACCGGTTGTCCTACCGGGGGTGTAAGAGAAAAGATTATCCGCCAGATTGAAGAATTGGGGGCTGATGTTGTCGGCTTTGAAAACTGTTCCGGGCCACGAGCCCAGAAAGATTTGGTAGATGAAAACAAAGATCCCTATTGGGCTCTGGCAGAAAAATACCTGCGAGTAAACTGTTCCGTAATGAGCCCCAATCCTGGCCGAATTGATGCTATGGAGGAAATGATTGAAGAATATCAGGTCGACGGTGTGATAGAGGTAATTCTCCAGGCCTGTCATACCTTTGCGATTGAATCCCATCGCATAAAAAAATTCGTCAGCGGAGAAAAACATATCCCCTATCTTTGCCTGGAGACAGATTATTCCCAGGCCGACACCGGGCAAATAAACAC
>JAQUXM010000155.1 GCA_028692415.1 Syntrophomonadaceae bacterium
GCAAGGCTGCTTCCGGGAAAATTACTCAAACCTTGTTTTAAGAGGCTGGATGTATTGGATAGGAATAAGTTCTGTTCATTCTGCTCAAACCGTCGTGCCTTTTCATCCTCGGTAATGAAAACATAACCGCTATTATCTGAATCACGAGAAATCATGGATCGAATGATTAGATGGATATCCTGGTTCACCTGAGCTTGAAGATTCTTTTCAATATCAGCCACCTTCTTTGAATCAATTTCCTGCGGAGTCAAAACCTCAGCCATAACCTGGAGTTTTGAACCTGAATACTGATAGCGTATATCAGAAACGCTAGCACCCGTATAGGCAGCAACCTGCTCAGTAATAGTCTTCTTTAGAGATTCTGACAAAGCACGGTTAGCTGCAATTTGCTGCAGACTTTTAGTCATGAAGATGGCTACAAAAATAAGGATAGCGATACTTAACCAGAAGCGTCGAAAGAAAGCTCTAAATGAAGCTCTATCCTTATTGGGTAGTTCGACCAGCCGATAAAGCCAATAAATGGTTGCAGCCGCCAGCTCAATGGCAATTAAATTGACAAAGAAGAGGAGAAAGGCTCCTCCGGCCAGGCTCCACTGTTGCAGTGACAAACATATGCCACAGCTTGCCAAAGGAGGAACCAGAGCAGTGGCTATGGCAACTCCCGGTAAAGCAGAGCCAATTTTGTCATCTACCAGAGCATATGCACCAGCAAAGCCAGAAAATAAAGCTATGATAATATCATAAATATTAGGTTGAGTGCGGGATAGAATTTCCGGGGTTAAACCCAGGCGAATAGGTATTAGGCCAATAAGCAACGCAATAGTTATAACCATTATTATGCCGATTAATTCGGAAAAAACTGCAGTTTTGGTTAATTTCTTATCGCCGTTGGATATTCCGAGGCCTATGCCAAAGATTGGCCCCATTAAAGGTGCGACCAGCATGGCACCAATTACTACAGCGGTACTGCCTGCCAAAAGTCCAAAAGATGCAATGACAGTAGAAAGTACCACCAATAAATAGAACGAAAAGGTCGGTTGCGACAACTGGCATATGGTTCTGTAAATACGAGCTTTATTTTCTTTGTCAATTTTTACGGTGCGACGGGGTCTAAAATGGAGAATTTTAGCAATTATATGACCTGTCAAAAAATCTTGCCTTTCATGCATAATAAAAATGAATTCTCCATTAATAGCATATATTCCTTCTCTTTTGCTGTAATAACTTGTTTTATCGTCTGGTTATTTAATCCATTTTGCCAGAATTCTATACATATGATTCTCTATTTGTGGCTGCAGCAATTGAGCCTCAAGTAAAAAAGACCGTATAGAGTATAGCCAGACCGTAGAATATCAAGGAAAGGCGGGCACCGCTGCGGCCTAAAAAAATATTGAATTCATAGCGTTTATCCGCCATGATCAAAGCCGGGATAAAGCCGATATACAGGGCGGAACCGATACCGCCAGCGTAATTAAGCACCTTGACAAAAGCATTGCCAGGATTGGCACTGAGCAATAAGTCGATTAACAATACCGGGACTATAATCAAGGCCAGACTGTGATAAGGCTTAAGCTTGAACTGCTTGGTCAAAGTCAGACGTAAGGATATAGCCAAACCAAAAAACGAAGTGATAATGGCCAGTACTGAAAAAAGCTGACCGGCTATTGCCAGGATGGGACTGAGATGTTTTCCCAATCCCAGGGTAGCTACTCTATTAATTTCGGACCCCATAACACCTGTGCTTACCGTAAAAAATAACAGGAACAACAGTCCTACTGCAAAAATTGACCATCCCAGTACTTTGATGCCGGTATCTCTTTGAACACCCATATAGTAAATTACACTGGGTATAACCAGATGACCCGCAAAGGCGAAAATAATTACTCCAAAAGAACTGAAAATACGGGAAGGGTGGAAAGCCAGTAAATTATCCAGTCTAACCTGGGGCAGGGAACGAAAAACTACCCATAGCAGGAGCATGGTAAGCAGCAGGGTAATCGTAGCATCAATCTTGTTGCTTTCTTTTAAATTGAGACTCAAAAAGGCGGTAATAACGGTAATAAATACTATGGTCCCGAGCCAGGACGGAAGATGGAAGAGAGTAAAGGCCATTTCTCCAATAGCCAGAGGATAGGCTATTAATGCCCCGTAGGTAGAGAAAAGAATGGCCGCCAGGCTAAGATAAGACATTCGCCATCCCAGGTAACGCTCAATTATGCTGTGCAGAGGCAATTCTTCCTGCTGATCATAAACCATTACCCCAATTTGCACTGCGGAGAGATAGGCGAAAAAGCCGCCCAGCAGCAGCAACAGGCTGCCCAGCAAGAAGCCTCCTTGGGCTAGGGCAAAGGGTAAACCCAGAATTCCGGCACCGATGATGGTTCCTGCAAACAACAGTCCACCGATTAACGGTTTTATAATATCCACCTGCTTTACTTATTGTTTACTTCAATTAATTTGTGCGGTATTTTAGTTTTCTATTTATGAATAAGAGATTGGAAATAAACCAAGAGAGAAAAGAGCGTTGAAAGGAGTAATGGGTGCTGACAAAAAGGTCCGGTTATGGAAATTGTTCAAAAAAACCGGAGGGTGGTTGTACCCTCCGGTATAAAAAAGCGAGATTTGATATTCTACTGCTCGTGATTGGTGAAGCCTTTTTCCTTCGCCAAGAGATCCAGATAAATGGTCTCAATATTAGCGATGAACAAATCCGTAGTTTCTCCGCCGGGGCGCTCATCATAGGTCTTCAAATAGCCTTTGCATTTATCACATACATAGAGACGGTATGCATCATCGTTTTCTACCGTCATGAAAGTAATATCCCCAGGCCGGTCATGGCCGCAGTGAATACAAAAGATATAGCGGACTTTCCACTCGGAAAAACAACGGTCACAGAACATAAAACGCTGTCCGGTTTCAGTGCGCAGTCTGCTGAAATGCGATTTGCTGCCACATACCGGACAGGTGGCGGGAAAATCCCAGTAGAAATTATCACTGACTAATTCCTTGGTGTAAGGTTCAGCAAAAAGACGCAAAAAAGGCCGCATGGCATGGTCAATGACAAAGAAAAATAGTTCGACTGGCAAATCGTGGCGAGCCGCTATTTCTTCAATATTAGAATATTTGCCTTGCAGAAAGGAACGGATGATATCTTCATAATCCAGTTTGTCTAATTGCTTGGCAATAAGCATCAGCTTATCTTGAACCTCCGGGCGCCTGTCTTTTAGAAAATCAAGCAGGCGCGTTAGAACATCCTTAAACGCATCAACTTCAATATGAGGGTTTAACTGGATTACAAAGGGTTTTCTTTGATCATTAAGTGCCTTAAGGATGTCCTTTTTCTCAGGCTGATAAGTTTTCCTTAGTTTAATCATTTCTTCATTCTGCCAGCTTTCCAGGTTTTTGAAGAAGTCTATATAACCGGCTGGCAGTTCTACGGGTATTTTGTGCTCCAACAATTGTATCACCTCATACAGTCTCATATTTTTAACAGTATGCCCCAAATATAGCATCAAGTAAAGCAAAGCAGAGAGGAGACAATATAATTGTCCCCTCTCGTATAAGCTTATTAGATGCTGCTACTCAGCTTTTTTGTCACCGTAGGTCTCTTCATACCAGACAGCATGATGGTGCTGAGCCCAATCAGCTCTGACGGTGCCTTTCCACATGCCCCAGAAGGATTCTCCGGAACCGGGATGGAAGGAACCCAGGTAAGCATGCATGCAGACCATGCATGTTGCTCCAATCATCGCAATATCATGGGTCCAGTAGGATACACGCACCAGACCTACCGGGAAGATGGCCGGGAACCACATGATATAGCCGCTCAAGACCAGCAGGAACACACAGGTCGGAGTAACCATGGAGTTGCCTTTTTCACCGCCGTTAAAGCGGGTCTGGGGCGGAATTTTTACCGGGAAACCCAGGAACTCCAGAGGGAACTTCATGACAAAGATAATATCATTCATGCCAAAACGCAGCAGATCCTTGATCCATTCGATTATTCCCTTGAAGCCAAATACCATACCGATACCGATTACTAAGGTCATACCAACTGCGGATACCCGATGTACCAGTCCTGCTCCGCGGTACCCGCCGAAAATGGCAGCCAGCCAGTTGACTCCATCCAGAAACAATACCAGACCGGTAAAGAGACAGAGCAAGAAAGTTACAGTATGTCCCCAGTGCGAGAAACGGGCCAGCCAGTTAAATCTTTCGACTCTCGGGACGTCGTCTCTGTATTCGGGAATTAATGCCATTATTCATGCCCCCCTTCACCATGTTCTCCATGTTCACCATTTTTACTGGCTATGAGTCTGCTGGTTACAAAGCTGGTTGCCGAAGCAGTCAACATCAGCGGAATCAGCCAGCCAAAGTAAGGCTGAACCCAATCCTGCCAGAAGGTCACATTGCCGGAAGCCTTGGGGTTTACCGGCAGACCGAACTTGTCAGGAGTATCGGTTAATACATAAAGGTTATTAAGGCCACCCAGTTCCAGCTTGCCATAGATGGTGGCACGCGGGAAGCCATTGGCTCTTAAGAACTTGGCTCTGGCTTCTGCTACCTGGATCAGCTCATCCCGGTCACCGAAGGTCAGTGCTCCTGCCGGACAGGTTGCGGCACAGGCCGGTTGCATTCCTGCTTCCACCCGGTCCGCGCACATGGTGCACTTGGTAATAACGTCTTCGCGCTTGCGGTATTTAGGAATCTCAAACGGGCAAGCGGCGGCGCAATACTGGCAGCCTATGCACTTGTCGGGATCATGCAGGGTTGCACCCCAGGAAGTTTTAGTATAAGCCTGTTTGGGGCAAACCTTCATACATTCGGGATCCAGGCAATGCATGCAATTGCGTTTGATAAAGTCCCACTTTAAACCATCAACCGGGTCCTCGGATTCGAAGAATTTGATGATGGTAAAAGTATCGCCATTGGTGTCTTCATGAGTCTGATAGTTTCCTTTAAAGGGTTCGATTACAGCCGGAAGCTGGTTCCAATTCTTACAGGCCACCTGGCAACCGCGACAGGCTGTACATTTGCTAACATCGTAAAGGTTTGCTAAATTAGCCATCTGTTAAGCCCTCCTTATGTCGCATAGCCATGCTTTGTATTCAGGAATCATGGTATTGGCATCACCCACGTGCGGGGTCAGCCAGTTGGCAATATCGCCGGTAGCAAAGCCCTTGAAACCATACTGCCATAAGAGGCCGATTTCGTGAACTGTTTTACCATTAATCTGGAAAGGTTTAAAGCGTTTGGTAACACAGGCTACTGCTGCCACATCACCGCGGGTATTGGAAATAATTACATTCTGTCCGTTTTTAATGCCTTTTTCCCGAGCCAGTTCTTCGCTGAGTTCCACAAACATGTTGGGCAT
>JAQUXM010000156.1 GCA_028692415.1 Syntrophomonadaceae bacterium
CCCCTTTAGGTTTTGTTTCCATGATGGGTATGATTGCCCTGGCGGGAATAGTAGTGCGAAACGGAATAGTCTTCATTGAGTTTATAGAAAGATCCCGGCGAGCCGGGCACGAACTGAAGGAAGCGGTGCAGTTGGCCGGAGGTGCAAGATTGCGGCCTATAATACTGACCTCGGCCACGGCGGTAGCCGGTCTGACCCCCCTGGCTTTTTCAGGCCAGCCGCTCTTCACCCCCCTGGCTACCACTATAATATCGGGATTAATCTTTTCAACCCTGCTCACCCTGCTGGTAGTGCCATCACTTTATACATCGCTTGCTCAATGGAAAATCAAGCGGGCAGAACGGCGGGCGGAACGCAGAGTGGCCAAAACTGAAGCAGTTGATGGAGAAACGGGGTAGGATCAAAGTTCATCATGAGTGAAATGTTAAACCGGAACGCTTGTCTTGTTCGATTCTATAAGCAGAACGATTAAACCTTGTTTTAGGGGGGATATAAAAAATTGAAAAGTATATACTTCTATCCAAGCGAAATTGGGAAAATTGGAATAGCTGCCGAAGATAATTTCATTACCAATCTCTATTTTTCAGGCGAGCCTATTCCACAGGATGCTGTCATACAAGAAACGGAAATATTAAAAGAAGCAGGCAATCAATTGCAGGCTTATTTTTCGGGGCAACTTAAGGTTTTTATACTTCCCCTGGCTCCGACTGGTACCGAATTCATGCGGCGCGTCTGGCAAAGCTTGCAGACTATTCCTTACGGTGAAACTAGAAGTTATCAGGAAGTAGCCCAAAGCATCGGCAATAAAAAAGCATACCGGGCGGTAGGCCAGGCCAACAATCGCAATCCCCTTCCTATTTTTATTCCCTGCCACCGGGTAATCGGTGCCAATGGCAAGCTGATCGGTTATGGCAGCGGTCTGGACATCAAGGCCAAACTCTTGGAACTGGAAAAGCAATAATATTTTTCTATGGCTTGCTGACAGTGAAAACATACTATTTCATTATCCGCATCATATTGGAATAAAATCCTTGCACTTCTTATATCCTTTTGAGCCATTCGAAACCATTCGTTAAACTCGCTGCTGTCCACCAATCAAGCTCACCCCTGTCTTGTTGATTATCCCGGCCAAAGTACTTAAGTTTCCTTTTAATTTCAGCCATTCCTCCGGTGAATAAATAACGATATCCAAATCAACATCGTAATCCACATTAAGTAAAATATCTTGAACCGTGCTTCTTTTATCTTCCGTTTCCATAATAATACAAAAATCAATATCACTGCTTTTGGCAACTCTGCCCCTGGCACAGGACCCAAATAGAATAATATCCAGCGGATTATACCTGTTAACGATTTGGTTTTTTATCTTTTCAATTTCATTATCATAAGGACACATATGCTTACGCATGGAGCGAAACTCCAAAGCAGCTTGGGCCTCATCCGGCTTGGGCATCACCGACCCCGCCTTTCCTGATTCTATTAATAATTATACAGAATAATTGCTTACGCATCGAAAATGATATTTTTATCCATTTTGCGGTGCGTTTTTAACAAACTAATGAATTTTGGTTCTCTGCCGCTCCCGATGTACGGACAGGTTATGGAAAGGGCTGGATATATGTTATCTACTCCCATCCCCGGCCTGTAGCCAGGCAGGCAATACAATGATTATTTTAGTACCTTGGTTGGTATCGCTTTCCACCTTGATGCTTCCTTTATGTTGCTCAATTATCCATTTGGCGATGGAGAGTCCCAGCCCGGCACCCCCTGCTTCCCTGCTGCGTGATTTGTCCGCTTTATAAAAGCGGTTGAATATATAGGGTAAATCCTCGGTCGATATACCTACACCATTATCTTCTATAGTAATCATTGTCTGCTGGCTGCCTGTATAACCATTGAGCTTTATTATACCGCCGGCCGGTGTGTATTTTAGGCTATTGTCTATAAATATTCTTAAAGCCTGCTTGATTAAGCCTCTATCCCCGTTAACCATCATATTTTCACTGATATCACCGCTAATTGTATGTTCGCTATCTATCAGCCTGGCTTCCTTCAAAGCTTCATCGAGCAGTTCACTCAATGAAAAAGGCTTCATTTCAAGCTTTTGCGCTTGCTTGTCAGCACTGGCCAGGAATAACAGTTTCTCCACCAGTTCCTTCATATAGTCAGATTCATTCTTGATGGCCGCCACCGATTCATCCAATACGGCCCGGTCTTCTTTGCCCCAGCGCTGCAGAAGGTTAGCATAACCCTGGATAACCGCTATGGGGGTTCTGAGTTCATGGGAGGCATCGGAAACAAAGACATTTTGCTGCTCCACGGATCTTTGAATCCGCTCCAGCATCCCATTAAAAGTCTCGGCCATTTCTTTTAGTTCGTCATGCGAATCAACCACATCCAAGCGGGTATTAAGGTCTCCGAAGGAGATGGACCGGGCCGTCCGGGTCATATGGTCTATAGGTCTTAACATTCTCCGGGTGGTCTTGGAACCGATAATGACCATGATTATAATAGAAAGTATAATAAAGCATACCGCAGCAATTATTAATACTACTAAATAGTATCTCTCCTCCGTTAAATCTTTGGCAATTTTTATTTGGCCGAATCCATCTGCAAGCTTAACCGTTGTTTCATAGTGTAGATATTCATCTAATGACGTGGAGGGCGTTATCCTGATCAACGGGTAGTTAAAGTCTATTTTGGGGCCGGTTTTTTGCTCTATTTCCCCGCTGTCATAAAGCAGTTCATCATCTTTATCAAAGACAATAACTGAAATTCCCTCAATGGCCGCATATTTTTTGATCTTCTCCTGCGGCAACTCAGGGCTTTCCTGGATCAAATTATTTATCACCTTAGCGTTTTTTTCGATTGCCTGATTGCTTTCATGAAGCAGAATGAAGCCGGAGGCAGATATGACTGCAGCACCCAGCAGAAATAGGATTATGGAAAATATCAAGGTATAAGTAATGGTGGTTTTAAAGGTAATGGAAAAGCGCAAGCGTTTACTTATGAATCTAATGAATTCTCGAACGAAACGGGGTATAAAAACAAAGACTGTTTTTAAGATATAAAAAATAAATATCGATAAATATTTAATAATTTTTGCGATATAGCGAAACTTATTCATTTTTCAGTACATAGCCCACACCTCTTATAGTGTGAATAAGCTTTATTTTATATCTGTCATCGATTTTGCTGCGCAGATATCTAATGTAAACATCCACCGCATTGCTGTCACCATAATAATCGTAGCCCCAAACACTTTGCAGAATTTTCTCCCGGCTCAGCACGATCTTCTCATTCTCCGCCAGGTATTTAAGCAAGTCGTATTCCTTTTTAGTGAGCTCAATGAAATTATCGCCATAGCTTACCAAATGCTTCTCCAGGTCGATTTTCAGAAGATCTATAACGATGGTTTGCGGTTTTGGGACCCGAACTTTTCCTCGTTTAAGAGCCACTCGTATTCTGGCCAGTAGTTCTTCGATAGCAAAGGGCTTGGTCATATAGTCATCAGCACCAATGTCCAGGCCCATTACTATATCCATCACTTCATCTTTGGCAGTCAGCATTATGACCGGGGTTTCGCTGGACTGGCGCAGACGCCGCAAAACCTCCATGCCGTTCAGCGAAGGCAGCATCACATCCAAAATTACCAGATCAAAGCTTCCTTGTATAGCCCGGTCCAGGCCGCTGCGACCATCATGTTCGCGTTCCAGCACATACCCTTCATGGGTCAGTTCCAGCTCCAAAAAGCGGGCTATCTTGGCTTCATCTTCAATAAGTAAAATTCTCTCACCGGTCATACAACACACTCTCTTGTTAAAGCGGCATGTCCATTGCTCGGAGCAGCCGCTATTTGATATTGTTTAAATACTCCAACCAGGCAGCTAATACCTGCTCCAGATATCAAACATACTATTCTTTTTTAATAGCCTCCGCCATCTGGCTGCCCATATTGGCAACCGCAGTTGATATGTCGTCCAGGGTTTGGTTGATCTTCATCGCATCACTGCCGGGTCTCTCCATACGGATTTTATGGCCGGTCAGCAAGGCAGCCAGCAGGGCAATGATAGTTAGTGGCGGTATAATTACGGTTACCAGTATAATAATGGTAAGCGACAGGTCAAGAACCTTATCATCGTGCTTGCTGATCACCAGATGGGTTTCATTGCAGGTTTTCAGGAGCTTTTTGGCTTTGGCCATGCATCCCGAAAAGGCCTTGGCATCCTTGGGATGTTTTCTGGTCTTGTTCTTCTGCTCCAGGTAAATAAGCGCCTCTACTATATCCCCGTCAAATTTCTCCAGGGCTGCCTTGGCTTCCTCATAGCTGACATGAGCCCTCTCCCTTAACTTTTCGATGAGTTCCAAATCAACTGCCATCTTTCATTCCTCCTCTAATTTTTATGACAGTCACAGTATAGAAAAGCTGAATTAGAGGAGGCTTACAGCAAGATTAGAATTAGATTAGAAATCAACCCCTTCTTAATACCCCATCTCTCCTAATATTCTGGATAGGGTTTTTAACCGCTCCCCAAGCAGTTCATCATCATTACTGAGGGCTTGACTGAATAATCCAATATCTTCATTAATCTTTTCATTGTCACGGCAGACCGCAACATTCATAGCATCACCCTGCAAACCGATCCTGTCTATAAGCGGCTTGTCGCAGTCATATAGATTTTCATATCGATAAGCCTCTTGAAAGTGAAGCTTGGCCCGGCAAACCAGAATGGCCAGGTCAAGGACCCGGTGAAGGGGCAGTTCCTCAGACTGTCTGGACCACTTTCCCCCAGTGTGTCTCCAGACTTTGGCGGAAATATCCACTTTGCCCCTGTCATTCCATTGTGCCAATCCCAGTGAAAGACCCTTGGCATCTGAATTATAGGCATATCTGCCATCTACCCTATCGTAGTCTTCTGATACGATGACCGGCTTGTGTTTTAAAGTTGTTGGTATTTTCATTTTTTGCCTCCGAATTTTACTAAACTACTTATTTACTAATTTATTTATCAAGATTTAATTGTAGTCATTTCAAGCATTCCTGTCAATTCTTGAAATTTCGTACTATTCTTAATAATTGGATTTTTTACGTTTGCTAAAAGTATCGCCCGGCCCAGCATAATCTATCCTTCAAGACTCGCCGACCGGCTCTAGTAATCAGCCTTTTTCCCATGAAATATTGACATTCTGAACCGGAGTATGGTATATAAATGTCAATGATTTTAGCACTCATTAGTCAAGAGTGCTAACAACTAGCGTTTCATACCGGCGTATAATGCCCCTATGATGCTTAAACCCCTAAAAACAAACAAAACCTCAAGTTTATTATAAGGAGTGATTTAAATGAACAAAAAGCCATT
>JAQUXM010000031.1 GCA_028692415.1 Syntrophomonadaceae bacterium
CAGGACAGAAGGTTGAACGCGGTGAGGCAATTGCGACGGTTGGCAGTACTGGCAGAACTACCGGGCCGCACCTGCATTTTGAAATAAGGAAGGGTGACAAGACATTTAACCCATTGGAATACTTGCGTTAGCTGCTGTTAAAAAAATCACTTTTATCTCAATAACCTGATAAAATACTGCGAATAGCTAATTTGTTTCGCAGTATTTTATTTTGGTAGCAGGGTTTTAAATTTCAGCAGTCATCTAAAAATATTCACATTATTTTCATATTATCTTTCAAGCGGGGGCTTTTAATATCGGTGTATTTGCGATAGGCTAATAGTGAATTTCGCAAGTAATATGTTCTGACTTATTGATTTTTGGAGGTTTAAAATGTATCTAAGTCTATATGCCAATGCCAACGGGGAGATTCTCGAGCATCCTTCTCTGGGCTTGCTGGGTCGCAGCGGTAATGAATGGGTGGTTCCTGAAAAAAGTGAAATGATGCCACTGCCCCGGGGAGCTTCACTGGTTAAGATAAACCACCATTTCCCGGTGGGTTTGGATTTCCAGGGACAGCCAGCTTGCATTGAGACCGATCCTCTGGAGAGTAAAGGCGCGGCCTGGGCCGTAGCCGTTCTTTTGCCACAGGGTTTTACCCGGACCTTGTATCCTGCCTGTGTAAAGGCTAAAGATGAAGGCGGGTTGCCTCTTTTAGCTTACACGGCGGTGGGTTTCAGGGAGGGAAGAATATATTGTGCGGCCGTGCAGAGCGATATTCACCGCAAGTGGCACCCGGTTCATTATAATACTGATGGATTGCCAGGCCGGATCAACAAGCTGGTGCAACAATTTCCCGATAACCGGATAATCAGACAACTGGCGCGTTGTTCCTTGGAATACGGTTGCTTCACGGCGCAGAATATCTTTTACCAGCGCTGGGAAGGAGGCATACCCACTACGAATACTTGCAATGCGGCTTGCCTGGCTTGTATATCCGAAGAGCGTCATGGCGTGGCTTCGCCTCAGCAGCGCTTAAGTTATAAGCCCAGTGTCGAGGAGATCGTAGAATTAGGCTGTGTGCATTTAATGAAGGCGCGCGATGCGATTATTAGCTTTGGACAGGGCTGTGAGGGGGAGCCATCCCTAAATGCGCGTGATTTGTCGCTGGCGATACGGCAAATGCGGGAAAAAACCGATCAGGGGACCATAAATATAAATACCAATGCCGGGTATACCGAAGGAATCAAATTAATAGCTGATGCGGGGTTGGATGCGATGCGCGTTACGATCTTCTCCTGTTGCGAAAAAAACTATAATATTTATCATAGTCCACGGGGATATACCCTGGATGATGTGAAAGAATCCATTGAATATGCCAAAGACCGAGGTGTAAAAATATCCCTGAATCTCTTGATCTTCCCGGGTTTTCATGACCAGGAGCGGGAAATCGAAGCATTGTTGAATTTTGTGCAAAAGCATAAAGTGGATATGATACAAATGCGCAACCTGAACATTGATCCGGAAATACTGATAAAGACCTTTCCTGGCATGGAGCCGGGGATAGGCATAGTCAATTTATTAGCCCTGTTACAGGAGGCGGTGCCTAAAGTGGAAGTAAGATCATATACCTATCCGGTGCAATAATGGTGGCCTAAGAAGGAAGGTTAAATGCAAATGGAAAAAAAGGGACCTTATCTGGTAAAGGAATTGAAATCCCTGGCAAGCGGTACACAGCTCTGGGGTAAATATTTGATATTGGAGAAAACCGGGAGAAAAACCAAAGATGGACGGGAAATTATTGAATTAAAGATAGGGGATCAAACTGCAGAGATCAGTGTAATAGTCTGGGACAATTGCCAGGTTAGCGGCAAGCTGGAAAATGGCGCGGTTATTGGATTGCTAGGTGATATGGGCATGTATAACAACCGCTTGCAGATAACTGCCAAACGGATCAAGGTCCTGGATGAAGATCCGCAAAGCTATTTACGGAATCCAGGTATCAGCATCGAAAAGCTGATTCAGGAGTTTGACCGGATACTGGTGTCAATCCAAAATCCGTTTATAAATGAGGTACTGCAAAGGGTATTTTCTCCCACTATGAAGGAGAACTTTTTCAAAGCACCCGCCGCTAAAAAAATCCATCACAACTATAGTGGGGGTCTACTGGAACATACCCTGGCAGTGGTTGCTTTATGTCAGCAAGCGGCGGCGATTTATGACGACTTAAACCTCGATCTGCTGATTAGCGGGGCTCTGCTGCACGATATTGGCAAGGTAGTCGAGTTTGAAATTAAAGTATCACCGCAGTATACGACCGAGGGCAGGTTGCTGGGTCATATAATCCTGGGCAGCGAAATACTATCTTCCACCATTACCCAGATGAAAAATGAGGGTATAGTTGTTCCTGCCGAGCTGGAGTGGATGCTGAAGCATATGTTGGTCAGCCATCATGGCGCATTGGAATTCGGTTCTCCGGTTGTACCCTTATTCCCGGAGGCATTTGTTCTAAACATGATGGATAACCTGGATGCGAAAATGTTTGTATTTAGAACCAAGATTGAGGAAAATGACGGCGAAGCGGAGCTTTTCAGCAACTACGACAATTTTTTTGGTCAACATTTCTTTACCTATAGATTTAAGGAAGCGATTGATTGATCATCGCATGGGTGATTCAATTCATCAAGCTTAATAATTGCTAAAGATCTATTTCCTTGAAAACAGGGTCTTAATTGGTGAATCCATCCAATCGCCGATATTTTTCCAGATTCCGGTATAGCTAGCAGGCCGTTGTTTTCTTAAATAGTCACAATACAAAACGGGCATAAAACCAATTAAGAGGATTAATGGTCCAGAAATAAAGCCAAGGGTAGAGCTCTGGGTTTTTTCTGATATTATTCGCGAGACTATGGAGGCAAATATCATCAAAAGGAACAGCAGTATTGAATAGCGTTTAGCACTCAGGTCTTTGATCAGGATGCTTGACTGTAGCCCTATGATTGAGAAAATCATGGCGATAACCAATATTAATGAAACAATGGTTAGAAAATACATAAAAAAGACCTCACAAAATTATTAGAAATATATCTCAATTATAAACTTAACTTTCTGACCAAAAGATCGGGCTGATAAGCCCGAAAAATACAATACAATAAACTGTTTAAAATCCCATAGTGACGAACATTATGAGCTATCCTATATGTCATTGCTATGAAAACAATATCGGCAATCGACCTTCAAACCTGTCATTGCGAGCGCAGCGAAGCAATCTATCCATCGCCAAGTTATTTTAGATTGCTTCGCTATCGCTCGCAATCTTCACGGGTATTTAACCCGCCACGATAAACGAAAAGCGTTAGAGCACTTTTCATTTACGCGGCTATGACCGGCGAAGATTGCCGCGTCGCTGCGCTCCTCGCAATGACAAGCACAATAGTTTCATAGCAATAACAAAGGAGAAGCGATGCGGAAGCAATAACAATTAAGTGTGTCGCATAATATACCAACTACGAAAGTTGAGTTATAAATATATTAAATTTGACGGGGTTGTGAATTCAAAGTTTATAATATTAAAGGTGTCAACTGCAATATTATGTTGAGCCAGGGTCCGGCTGATGAGCTGGGAACTCTGGTTGAGGATTTCCTGGCGCTTATAGAGCATATCCTGTGCCGAGTAACGAATGGCCACTGACTGTAAAGCATCCTGAACGACAGGAGTAAGCAGGGTTGTTTCATATGCTGATCCCTCCTGGCGGTAAAGTTTGGCTACCCCGCAAGGATGAATATGATAATGGAGTGACAGCAGCGCATTAACGGTCTGGCAGTCCCGGTTGGCGACTGGCACTTGTATTTCCAACTGCTGAGTTCGGCAGTCAATATTCACTAATTCCTGATAACCGGGCAACCGCAGGTGATATCCTTCAGATACCACTTTATCTTCAACTTTGCCCTGATTGATCATTACCCCGGCATGCCCGTCAGGTACTGCCACCAGGGGACGCAGCAGAAAAATGCTTAAAATTATTGCAATAAAAAATCCTGTGCGCAGCAAATGCTTTTTGGAGATGTTTATCTCCAATAGTATATACAAGCTATATCAATCCTTCCTGAATTCTACGCTTCATTAAACATAATTCAAGCAGCATTATAAAAATCCTGTCAAAATATGTGAATGCCCGTTTTAAATGGGTGAATAACCTTTTTAAACAAAGGAGACCAATGAACAGGCAGAGAAGATTTAGAAAAGATATGAGATGCCGGAGCTTTCTTGAATTTAAAGAATATTAACTGAGCTTATGGGGGCGGCGCAAGTGTATCCTGTACCTTGGTATGCGATTATACTGATTACCATACCGCAGACTATCTTGATTATCAAACTTGGCTGCGGCCTTTTCAATATAAATATAAACATGCGACAATGCTTGCTTATGGCGATAATACTTGGTGTGGCAGCATACATTTTGCGCCGGCTTCCCTTGATGTTTGGGCTGCATACCGTGATCATGGTTTTAGTATTAACGGCTCTTATAATTGTGATAAGCCGAATTGATTGGGGGAGCAGTTTTGTTTCGGTATTACTCGGAGTAATGATAGTAGGAGTGGTAGAAAACACCTTTCTGCCGTTCTTCCTGAAGCTTACGGAAAGCAATGTAAATGATCTGGCTGCTCAACCCTGGCTTAGTATTGCGGGTTTTTGGATTCAGTTCCTGCCGGTTTTAATACTATATGCCTGGATTCACAGGCATCGTTTTATTATATTTGATCTGAATGCGTCCAGGGAGAACCGGATTCCGGGAAGAAGCAACAAGGTTATCATTGCAGTAATTTTACTGCAGAATTTTTTACTGACTTTAATAATGAGTAACATGATAGGCCAGCAATCGGTGTGGAGGCTTAACACCATCATTCCCTGGGCCAATATAGGATTGCTGTTTATTGCGTTGCTGGGCGTTTTAGCCATTAAACAACTGGAGTTAAGTGCCCGGAACAATGTGAAGATAAATTTATTAAAAACCCACCTCCAACAGGTGGAAACCCTTTTAGGAACCTTGCAGGCGCAAAAACATGAATACAGCAGGCATATCCAAGCCATCCAATCGCTGGTCTATTTAAACCGCCATCAAGAAGCCAAACAATACATAGAAGCCATCGCCGAGGACTACTGGCATATGGAAGATATGATTTATTCGGGAGACCCTGTAATAAACGGGCTGCTTAACAGCAAGCGCAGTGCTGCCGAATCGCAGGGCATTGAATTCGCGGTGGCAGTAAAATGCGATCTGGATCGCATACCGATCCCGCCCTGGGATATGTGCAGCATACTGGGAAATCTTCTGGATAACGCAGTGGAGGCCGCTAGTGAGGATCCCAAACAACCCCGGGTAGCGGTAGAATTTAAATATGAGTTGGGCCACTACGTGGTATACATTCATAACAATGGCCGGGGAATTTCTGCCAAAGAAAAGGAAGTGATTTTTGTGCCTGGCTATACCAGCAAGGATTCCGCTGGCCGGGGATACGGTCTTTATCTGGTAAAGAAATTGCTGGATCGTTATGGGGCGGACATCGAAATCATATCTAAAAAACAAACCAGCGTTATCGTCAGATTGGACAAACGAAGCTATAATGCTGCTCATGCTTGCGAACTGGGGTAGAATGCTGATTAAAAAGCGGAGAGGTTTTAAATGCTCAAGGTAGTTGTGCTAGAAGATGAAGAATACAACCGGGAGTTTATCAAGCAACTGCTGGATGAAATTCCAGTTGTAGGTGAAGTGTGGACAACGGCCAGTGGTGAAGAAGCGATTATGATGGTTAAAAAACATAAACCCCAGCTGGTTTTACTGGATATTGAATTGAGTGGAGACGAACTCAACGGTTTGCAGGCAGCCAGGAACATATACAGCTTCGATAAAGAGGTCTGCATAGTCTTTGTAACCGGTTATGCAAAATATGCCATCGACTCTTTTGAAGTGCATCCCTATAACTACATTTTAAAACCCATTAAAGTAAGTAAATTCAGGGAAATGGTAGAGGAGGTAGCGGGCCGCATAAATTCCGAAAATAGAGGGCTTGACGATATGCTCATTATTAAAAATAAGAGTGGGATGTACCACTTATATAAGGAAAGAATCATGTTTATCGAAATACATAATAATCTAGCCCTGATTCATAGTACGGACGGAATTTTTGAGAGCCATTTAACCCTGGCGGAATTCGAAGAGATTCTTGACCCCAGGTTTTTAAGGGTGCACAAATCATTTATCGTCAACCTGAAACAGGTTAAACAAACTCGGGGCATATTCGACCGCTCTTATGAAATTGAGTTTTACGACTACGAACCCAAAGCCCTGATGAGCCGCTATAAATATCCGGAATACAAGAAGCGGCAAGGGCTGTAATTTTGTAGAAAAGGAGGGAAGGATTATCTTTTCTTCATCTCATTATGGCATAGAACTCTTTGTACCAGCTGTAAATGAACAAGAAGTCGAATTTTTACGAAGATTTATAACTTCGGACTTTAGTTTTCATATATGGGATTCTCCCGATATGAATAATATGGATGATTATCTTTGGCCAATTCCATAAGTGAACTGCTGCAGACACGCTTACTATAGGCAATAAAGGAGGACAGAATGAAGAAATTAGGATTCTTGTTAGTTGTAGTAATGGTATTTATGACGGCGCTGATTTCACCCCGCACAGCCGTGGCCGCTGAGGGTCAAGCCGGAGAAATCACGGTTTTGGTAGATGGATTAAAAATGGATTTTGATGTGGCTCCGGTTATTCAAAATGATCGGGTTATGCTGCCGTTTCGAAAGATAGCCGAAGACGTCAATGTTGAGGTGAACTGGGATGCTGGCTTTCGGAAAATAGTGGGCAGTAACGGCAAGGTGGCAGTGACCATGTTTGTTGATAATAAATATGCCTGGATAGGCTTTGAAAAAGTTGAACTGGATGCCAGTCCGGTAATTATTGAAGATAGAACCCTTATACCAGCCCGGTTCTTTACGGAAGCCTTTGGCTGTGAAGTTGACTGGAATCCTGATACTCGTATGGTTAAGATTAGTTCACCGGCGAAAATCATGCAGGTAACGGGTTTCTATGCTTTGGGAGACCAGCAAAGCAGCAGTTGGACGGATCTGTTTGCTACACCTTATCCAGGAACTGGTATTGGAAATACCGGTATGATCAATAAATTGGCCTTGGGCTGGTACAGTCTTGATGAAAATGGAAGTCTGCTTACCCGGAGTACAACCGGCTGGCAACGCCCGGATAGTTGGGAAAAGGTGGTTGATGCCGCTGAACAGTATAATCTGGATACAGAAATGGTGGTACATATAACAGATGGAGAGGGCAGGCTGGTTCGTTTCTTGAGCAACCCCGAAGCGGTAAAGATAGCAGTCGAGTCTATTGCGAAAGAGGCCGTTTTGTATAATGGAGTCAACCTGGATTTTGAAGGATTGGGCTGGAACGAGAATAACGAACAACTGCAGCAGACTCGGGCCAGCTTCAATAATTTTGCCACCCTCCTGGTCCAGGAACTTAAAAGGAACAACCGTCAATTGATACTTACCTTGCATGCGCCTAATAGTGCTTATCTAGGCTATGATTATGCAACTTTGGGGAAAGTAGCTGATTATATTATTATTATGGCTTATGATTATGGCAGCAAACCGGAGCCGGCTGGCATGATCAGGCAGGCGGTGGAAATGGCTAAAGCTTCGGTGCCCGCCTCCAAGCTATTGCTGGGGATTTCAGTTGTAGGGGAAAATCCGGATAGCCTGCAAACGATCACCGGAATTGCTAAAAAATATAATCTGGGAGGCATTGCGCTCTGGCGCTTGGGCTTGTTAAACAGTGATAAATGGAAAGCCTTGGGGGAGACGGTGACAAAATCCTCATTATAGAAGTGTAACGAGGCAAAAAGGTGTCTTCCGCTTTTTTATGCGGTCAGGTTCCTAACAAAACAGGCGGCGGGTTCTAATCCCCTGCCTCGTGGCAGCGGTGTATTGAAACTGTTCCGCAGTTTCTTCCGATGCCTTAAAGCGTATGCCTGGTTGGTATTCATAAGAACAAAGGATTAATAATATGTCAAAATATCAAGAGAGCAGCGAAGTAGACGTTTTAATCATAGGTGCAGGGATTATTGGCCTGGCAACAGCCTATCAGCTGGCCCAGCTTTTTCCCCGTTTGCGGGTGCTGGTGGTGGAGAAAAACCGACGTTACGGTCAGGAAACATCCAGCCGCAGCAGCGAAGTAATTCATGCGGGCATGTATTACCCGGCAGCAAGCTTGAAGGCCAGGTTTTGCGTGGAGGGCAACCGTCTTTTATACGATTTCTGCGCCAGCTATCAAGTTAAGCACCAGCGCCTGGGCAAGATTATTATTGCGGTTAACGATGAAGAAGTTGATGCATTAAGAAACCTTTACCGGCAGGGATTGGAGAATGGGGTTGAACTGGAATGGCTGGAGGAAAAAACGGCTGAAAGGCTCGAACCCGGTATTCGCGCGGCCGCGGGAATCTGGTCTCCCAACACCGGAATAATCGACTCCGATGGACTGATGCGCTGTCTTTACCAACTGCTATTGGAACAGGGAGTAATATGCCTGTTTAATGCTGCCGTTGAAGACATAGAAAAAAACGGCGATACGTATTATGTTAACCTCAGCCAGGAAATAATCGAAACCCCTGTAATTATCAACTGTGCAGGTTTGTACAGTGATCAGATCGCAGCTCTATCCGGAATGGATATCAACAAGCATGGCTATCGCCTGCATTATTGCAAGGGAGAATATTACCGGCTGAGTCCAGCGCCAGATATCAAGCACTTGATCTATCCGCTGCCGGAGAAGGGCGGCCTGGGGATTCACATTACCAGGGATCTGGCGGGAGGCCAACGCTTGGGACCCAACGCCTATTACGTTGAGCAAATCGATTATGGCATGACCGAAGATTTTAAACCCCAGTTTTTCAGGGCGGTGAAAAGATACCTTCCTGCTTTGAAGATGGAAAACCTGCACCCTGATTATACCGGAATCAGGCCCAAACTTCAGGGAGAGAATGATAGCTTCAGGGACTTTATTATAAAAGAGGAAGGTGCCAAAGGTTTTCCTGGTTTTATCAATCTAATCGGTATTGAATCACCGGGCTTGACTTCCTGCCTGGCCATCGGACGATACGTCACTAATTTGCTTGAAAGCATATAACGGGGTAAAAAGATGTCCCCCGCTTCTTTAAGTCAGCGGTCGGGTTCCTATTAACAGAACCGGCGGCGGGTTCAATCCCCCGCCTCGTTGCAGCGGTGCGGAAGATACTGCTCCGTAGTTACTGCCGATGCTTAAAATGACAAATTATCTGGGTATATTAGATTTTTTGAGATGGGAAATTATCTTGGCGTCGCCGGAAATAAATTCACGCTTGACCAGTCCCGTACCTTGGCTATAGTATTCGTAAACCGTGGAATCCTGACCGCTGCTTTTTATCTGCAGACAATGCGCGAATTTACCGGCCGGGGTATCGGTGCTGATGTCCAAACTGCTAATTTCACGTTGGTTTTCACCTTCTCCCCAGCTAGTACCAAGTTTCAGAGGGCTTTTTAGTATGATGGTATTATCATTGGGGGAGAATTTATCCGGCAGAAGATTCTCAGGGTGATAAGTTTCACCGGCAAAGAATACTCTTTTTATATTGTCATCTGAAATGGCAAAGATGGATGTACTAACTGTACCACCATTGCTTTCCTTTATTTGCACCAGGTTTTCTTGAGCAAACAACACTTCCCGGCTGAAGGATGCGTATTCATTGCCGATACCTTCATATTCCCAGGAACTGCTAGCCATTAAGGGAAAATAGTCGTTCAGCTTCGGAACTGGAAGGTTTGGGTTACTTTTTTGCTGCTGGGGAATATTATTTTTTACTTCTTGCTCAGTCGTGCAGGCAGTTAGAGATAATGCCAAAACCAGAAGTGTAAAAAGGACAGATAAAATACTTATGCGTTTCATCGTATTTGCACCCTTTCTTGTTATAACGAGGCAAAAAGATGTCCCCCGCTTCTTTAAACGCTCGGGTTCCTATTAAGAAAACAGGCGGCGGGTTCTAAACCCCGTCTCCGTTGCCAAGAAACTACTCCGCAGTTTCTTCCGACGATTAAATTTTAGCAGGAGATCAGGTAAAAATGCTATCTGTTTAAGTGTAAGCAAAATAGATGAAAATTATTCGGAGGGAAAATGTAGCGTTTATTATTCATCCAACCCGGAGCCGGAACTGCTCAAATGGTGGAACTGGAAGTATAATAAATGAATGAACATATTTCTTGTCTTTTATTGTTATTCTTGATATAATTTTTTTTGCAGTCTATATCAATAATCTGAACTTAGAATATATGAAATATTTCGGTTTAAACAACAACCTGAAGAGAGGTGAAAATGTTGAAGGAAAAACTACATCCCAAGTATTTTAATGCATCTGCCCGCTGTGCCTGCGGCAACGAATTTGAAGTGGGTTCAACCAAAGAGAACTTAAAAGTGGAAATATGCTCCAAATGCCACCCGTTCTATACCGGAAATAAAAGCCGTTTGGTTGATACTACCGGAAGAGTAGAGAAATTCAAGAGAAAATATGGCTTAAATTAGTGAAATAACAGAGCATCGCGCTCAGATTTGTAAGGCGTTAGTAATAAGGTGAGAAGAAAGATTCTACCTTATTGCTTGCGCCTTACTATTAATGGTTATTAAGAAAGTGAGGCTGGTTAAGGGTTAGGGGAGATATTTATTTATATATTCAAGATTAAAACCATTGGGGTTGAGAAGTTAAGGTGCATCAATTATGATTTACACCTCACACCTCATACTTTACCCCTGAGGTAAAATGATTGTACCCTTGGGCTATAGGAGATTAAGATGAAGAAAAATTTTCAATATGGTGGTATGGCAGTTATTGAGGGCGTAATGATGCGTGGTCCCGATTTTACATCCATTGCTGTGAGAAAAGAGGATGGCAGCATAGAAATGGAAAAGGAAACAAACAGCGATCTGGCAGTTCGTTATCCTTTTTTAAAATGGCCTTTTGTAAGAGGAACTTACATGTTGATAGATTCCATGGCGATAGGCATAAGGATGCTGAACAAGTCGGCCAACATGTCCTTGGGCGAAGAGGAAGAAGAATTAAGCGCCAGAGAAATGTTTTTTACCGGGCTTATTGCTTTTGTGATGGCTATGCTGCTTTTTGTAATATTTCCTACCGCCATTATTCACTACTCTCAGCAGTATATAGGGGGAGTCTGGCTGCAAAATGCCCTTGAAGGGGTAATAAGAATTGGATTCTTCCTTTTATATGTTTATGCCATATCCAAGATGGAGGATATCGCCCGGGTTTTTATGTATCATGGGGCCGAGCACAAGACTATTCTGGCCTATGAAGCCGGAAAAGAGCTGACCGTAGAGAACGTAAGACCCTACACCACTTTGCACCCCCGTTGCGGGACCAGTTTCCTGCTGATCGTCATGGTGATTTCCATTGTGGTCTTTGCCTTACTGGGTGAGGGCGACCTCTTTTATCGAATATGGTCAAGGCTTGCAGTTTTACCGGTAGTCGCAGGTCTAGGCTATGAATTCTTGAAGTTTGGCGGCAAATATTATGACCGGCAGTGGGCCAAAATATTGATAGCCCCTGGTCTGACTTTGCAAAAGCTTACAACCAGAGAGCCTGATGACAGTATGCTGGAAGTAGCTATACATGCCTTAAAACTGGTTCTGAAAAATGATGATGGAAAAGATTATGACAATCAGGAAGCCATATGCACGTTATAACGAGGCGAAAAGATGTACTTCTTTAAAGGGTTGGGTTTTCATCAACAAACCGGCAGATAGTTCTAATCTCCCGTCTCGTTGCAGCGGTCTGTTGAAACTGCTCCGCAGTTTCTTTCGATGCTTAAACGAGACGAAAAGATGTACCCCGCTTCTTTGAACGGTCGGGTTCCTATTAACAAAACCGGTGGCGGGTTCTAATCCCCCGCCTCAAAGAAACTGCTCTGCAGTTTCTTTCGATGCTTAAATAAACGAAGAGATGTATTCAAGGAGGAAGAAAGTTGCTGGAGAAGCTGGAAAGCCTGGAAGAAAAATATGAGGAACTAACGGGGCTCTTAAGCCAAGCTGAGGTTATATCCGATCAAAGCAGGCTGCAGAAGTATGCCAAGGCGCACTCGGATCTGAGTGAAATTGTTGACATATATCGTCAATATAAATCGGTTCTGAAACAGAGTGACGATGGCAAACAAATGCTGCAGGAAGAGCAAGATGAGGATTTTAAGCAAATGCTGGTGGAAGAAATGCAGGTTCTGCAGGAAAAGAAAACCTTCCTGGAACAAAAGTTAAAGGTATTGCTGCTGCCCACGGACCCCAATGATGAGAAGAGCGTAATTATGGAGATCCGAGCTGGTACGGGCGGCGATGAAGCTGCCTTGTTTGCGGGTGATTTGTTTCGCATGTATAGTCGTTATGCGGAATTGCAAGGCTGGAAAATAGATATCATGGATACCCACTACACTGACATTGGCGGCATCAAGGAAATAATATTTGAAATTGACGGACAGGGCGCCTACAGCAAGATGAAATACGAGTCGGGGGTGCATCGCGTGCAGCGCATCCCCAGCACCGAATCCGGGGGGCGCATCCATACCTCGGCCGCTACCGTAGCAGTTTTGCCGGAAGCTGAAGAGGTGGAAGTGGAGATTGATCCCAATGAATTGCGCATAGATGTGTATTGTTCCAGCGGCCCGGGGGGACAGTCAGTAAATACCACCCAGTCGGCGGTCCGGGTAACCCACGTCCCTACCGGGGTAGTAGTGACCTGTCAGGATGAGAAATCCCAGCATAAAAACAAGGCCAAAGCACTACGGGTTTTACGGGCGCGCTTGAAAGAACTGAGTGAAAAAGAACATAACGCGGAGATGGCCGGTACGCGTAAAAGCCAGGTGGGGAGCGGCGACCGCAGCGAACGCATCCGCACTTATAATTTTCCGCAAGGAAGGGTTAGCGATCACCGGATAAATCTTACTTTGCACAAACTGGATACCATTCTGGAAGGGCAGATGGAAGAAATAATTTCTGCTCTGACTGCCCATTATCAGGCAGAGCTTATGAAACAGGTGGATTAAGTGCAGGAGCAATGGCGGATTAAAGAATTACTGGAATGGACCACCCGGTTTTTTGCAGACAAGGGGATGGAGAAACCACGCCTGGAAGCGGAGGTTTTACTGGCCCGGGTTTTGGAAAAGGACCGGGTTTTTTTGTATGCCCATTACGATCAGCCGGTTAATAGCCAAGAACGTGAAAAGTATCGCCATTTTATCCAGCGCCGGCTAAAAGGTGAACCGGCGGCCTATATCGCAGGTCATAAAGAGTTCATGTCGCTTGATTTTAAAGTAAGTCCAGCTGTGCTGATACCGCGCCCGGAAACGGAATTACTGGTAGAAAAGGTGCTGGAACTGGCTATGGTCCAAAACAATCCCCGCATATGTGATGTAGGGACCGGGTCAGGGGCGATTGCGGTGAGCCTGGCGGTCTATTGTCCGGCGGCGCAGATCTATGCCAGCGATATTTCGGCTGCGGCCCTGGTAATAGCCCGGGAAAATGCGCTTCGTCATCAGGCCCGGGTACAATTTGTGCAGGGCGATCTGCTGGCGCCCCTGCAAGCAGAAGGCGGCTTTGATATAATTGTGGCCAATTTACCATACATATCCGAAGCGGAATTTCAAACCCTGGAAGCAGGGATAAGAGAGTATGAGCCTGCGAGCGCCCTGATTGCTCCAGGAGACGGGCTGGATATTTACCGGCGCTGGCTGCCCCAGGCCAGCCAGCTTTTGAAAGATGATGGTTATTTGCTATTTGAGATTGCTCCCCAGCAGAGTACCCAAGCTTTGGAAATGCTGGAGGGCTTCGCTGAGGTTGCCGTAATTGAGGATCTGGCCGGGCGACAGCGCCTGGTTAAAGCGCGCAAGGGGTGATACTTTTTGCAAACCCAGTATTTCAAGGTAAATCCAAAGCAGCCGGAAGCCGAAATTATTGCCCTGGCTGCACGATTAATAATTAGCCATGAGTTGGTCGCCTTTCCTACCGAAACGGTATATGGTCTGGGAGCAGGTGCATATTACCCGGAAGCTGTAAATAAGATATTTATAGCCAAACAAAGGCCGGCCGCTAATCCGTTGCTGGTCCATGTCAGCAATATAACCCAGGTTGGGGAAATGGTGCTTGAAGTTCCGCCCGTAGCCCGCTTGTTGATGGACAAGTTTTGGCCGGGGCCTTTATCGATTGTTCTACCTGCCCGGGATACTGTTCCATTGGTAGTAAGGGGGGGAAAAAACAGTGTGGGATTAAGGATGCCCGACCACCCCGTAGCTTTGGCATTGATTGAAGCAGCCGGCCCCATTGCTGCTCCCAGTGCCAACCTTTCCGGGCGCCCCAGTCCGGTAACGGCGGCTCATGTTAAAGATGACCTGAATGGAAGAATTGCAGCGGTCCTTGATGCCGGTCCTACCGGTTTAGGGTTGGAGTCGACGATAATAGATTTTAGTCAGGGAAGGCTGCAGCTTATACGCCGGGGCGCAGTAGATTTGGAAATCCTGGAGGATATTGCCGGGGAAAAGCTTGCACTGCCGGATTCAGAAGAAAATGGATTTACGCATCACCAGATTAGTGCAGAGGTGGAAATTTGTGAGAACGAGGAGTGCTTTCAGCAGCAGCTAGATAAAATATTACGGGATGGCCGCAAACTGGCCATAGTTTACAATAATGCCGGGGGATCGGCTGCTTTGCCGAGGGTAGCCGATGATAGAATTTCTGCAAGTTATGTGCTTGACGTAAAGGCGGGAAGCAGCAATTTGTACAGTATATTAAGGGATGTTGAACAAATCAAGGCAGATATCCTTATTTTTGCACCGTTATCTTCAGAATGTTCTGGAATCGCTGCAACTCTTTGGGAACGTATCAAGCAGGCGGCCCGAAAAATAGGAAGGTGAGGCGCGAGGCGTGGCCATAGCTGATGTATGAACAAATTATTACCGTAAGCATAGTGGCACTGGTGCTGGGGATGGATGCTTTCTCTTTAGCGGTAGGAATGGGTTTGAAAGGTGTTTCCAAGTCCTACGAATGGAAATTTACCTTAACCGTAGCCATTCTTCATGTACTCATGCCGCTGCTGGGTTTAAAATTGGGTTTGGTAGCCGGTGCATTTTTGGGCATATGGGCCACCCGCCTGGGAGCTGTGGTTCTAGCCTGGCTGGGTATAGATCTTTGTATTAAAGCTTATCGAGATAAAAAGACATCAGTATTTAAGTTTAGCAAAGGCCGGGAGAATTTAGGACTTGCTAAGACAAATTATTCGGGGGAATGGGCTGCAATTGGGCTGTTGGGAATATCTGTAAGCATTGATGCCTTGACAGCCGGCTTTAGTTTGGGTACTTTAAAAATGCCGATCTTGTTTACTGTAATTATAATGGGCATAATAGCAGGGAGCATGACGCTGCTTGGTTTTGCCGGCGGCAGGATTTCAGGGCGGTGGATGGGTGTTTATGCCCAGATGCTGGGTGGAGTTGTTCTTCTCGGCCTGGCGATAAAGTTTCTGGTTTAGAGGGGGAGCCTGGTGAAAAGGATATTATTTGTGTGTACCGGCAATACCTGTAGAAGCCCCATGGCACAAGTTCTTTTCCAGGAGATACTGGCGCAAAAAAAACAGCCCCGGAAAATACAATTTGAGGTAGCATCAGCAGGTATTTATACGCAAGAGGGGATGTCTCCTTCGCTGGAGGCTATAGAAGCAATGCATGGTGAAGGGCTTGATCTATCATCACATAAGTCAAGGAAGATTTCCGGGGATCTTCTTAAACAGGCCGATTTGATATTAACCATGACTGCAGCCCATTGTAGTTATTTATGTAATAATTATCCCGAACAAAACGAAAATATCTTTCACCTAAGCCAGTATGCCGGCATTGGAAATAAAGAAATAAGCGATCCATACGGTTTAGGTAGACAAGCTTACCTGGAAACAGTTGAGCAGTTAAAAGAGATTCTGGATAAGGCGGCAGAACGTTTGTTAAATGAGTTAGAACAATGATTTTATCAAGGAGGATAAGATGAAGGTAGTCATTGGCTGTGACCATGCCGGGTTGGATTTGAAAAAGGAGATCATTGATTCCCTTACCAAGGATCAACATGAAGTAATAGATTGTGGAACATATACCTCTGAATCAGTTGATTATCCAGATATTGCTGAAGGGCTTGCCCTAAAGGTACTCGATGAAAAGATTTTGGGTATACTCATTTGCGGGACAGGGATCGGTGTAGCCATAGCCGCCAACAAAATACCCGGTATAAGAGCTGCCTTGTGCCAGAACAATTATGGTGCCCGCCTGGCCCGGGAGCATAATGATGCGAATATCCTGGCTATAGGTTCAAGGATAACCGCAGCAGCTATGGCCATAGAAATTGTGAATACATTTCTGAATACAGGATTTCAAGCAGGGAGACACCTGCGCAGGGTAGAAAAGATAAATATGTTGGAAAAAAAATGTCGTGAGAGGGGTTAAAAAAGGTGGACTATATTGAGAAGTATGTTGGACCGGTTGATCCAGAAGTAGCCGCGGCAATTGCCAAGGAAGAATTTAGACAAAGTCAGAAGCTGGAACTGATTGCCTCGGAGAATTTTGTATCGCGGGCAGTTATGGCTGCCCAGGGCTGTGTGATGACCAACAAATATGCCGAGGGCCTGCCTGGAGCCAGGTATTACGGAGGCTGTGAGCATGTTGATGTAGTCGAAGATATAGCCCGGGAAAGAGTAAAAAAAATCTTTCATGCCGAACATGCCAATGTACAGCCTCATTCAGGTGCTCAGGCCAATACCGCAGTATATTTTGCCGCGGTGAAGCCTGGGGATACGATTATGGGTATGAATCTTAACCATGGGGGACATCTTACTCATGGGAGCAAGGTAAATCTGTCAGGTAAATATTTTAATTTCGTAGACTACGGTGTTAATCCCGAAACTGAAACCATCGATTATGATCAGCTTCGCGAAACCGCACTGCAGGCAAAACCAAAGATGATTGTAGCCGGGGCCAGTGCTTATCCACGCACCCTGGATTTTAAAAGGTTCCGGGAAATAGCTGATGAAGTGGGGGCATTGCTTTTTGTTGATATGGCTCATATTGCCGGTTTGGTAGCCGCTGAATTGCATCCCAGCCCTGTACCTTATGCCGATTTTGTAGCGTCTACTACCCACAAAACTTTGCGTGGGCCGCGCGGCGGGTTTATCCTCTGCCGGTCAGATTGGGCGCAAAAGGTCGACAAGGCTGTTTTCCCAGGTATTCAAGGAGGACCCTTGATGCATGTGATTGCCGCCAAAGCGGTCTGTTTTAAAGAAGCACTATCTGAGGAATTCAATGCCTATCAGCAAAACATTGTCAACAATGCTGCCATTTTGGCTAAAGGTTTGGTAGAAAACGGCTTGCGGCTGGTATCGGGAGGAACCGATAACCATCTCATGCTGGTTGATGTTCGTCCCAAAGACCTGACCGGCAAGAATGCCGAAGCAATTTTGGAATCAGTTAATATTACCGTCAATAAAAATGCTATTCCCTTTGACCCGGAAAAACCAACTGTGACCAGTGGTATTCGCGTTGGTACACCGGCGGTCACCAGCCGGGGTTTAAAAGGCGATGACATGAAGGCTATGGCTCAAGCAATAGCTATAGCCTTGAGCAATCCGGACAGCCCGGACAAGTTGGCAGAAGCCAGGGCGATAGTGGGACAATTGTGTGCCAAATATCCTCTTTATGGTATATAACGAGGCGAAAAGACGTCCCTGCTTCTTTAAGTGCTCGGGTTTCTATTAACAAAACAGGTGGCGTTGTGCCAATCTTCGCCTCGTTGCAGCGGTGCGGAAGAAACTTCTCCGCAATTTCTTCCGATGCTTCAGAATATCAGAATGAATGAAAGCTGGGAGAATAGTGGCTAAAAGACCTTCCTGGGATGAATATTTTCTGCAACTGGCAGACCTGGTAGCCAGTCGCTCCACTTGCATGAGAAGGCAGGTCGGAGCGGTGCTGGTTAGAAATGAGCGTATTATTGCAACTGGGTACAACGGGGCTCCCCGGGGCCTGAAACATTGCCTGGATATTGGTTGCTTGCGGGAGGAACAGGGCATTCCCTCTGGGCAGCGCTACGAACTCTGCCGGGGCGTGCATGCTGAGCAGAATGCGCTGATAAATGCCGCTTTTTATGGCGTTTCGACCCAGGATACCGTGCTTTATTGCACTAATCAGCCTTGCATTATTTGTGCCCGTATGATCATTAATGCTGGCATCAACAAAGTGGTCCACCGGGGTAATTTTCATGATATTTTAGCCCTTGATTTCTTAAATGAAGCAGGAATCGAGCTGGTTCTAATGGAAGATAATACTTAGCATAGATTTGTGTCTTCGAATGAAAAGAGTGAGATAATAATGATGCAAACGAAAACCCTATCCTTGCCCAGGCTTAACCAGTTGAATCCTACCCTGGAGTCGACAGCTTTAAAGCTAATGGAAGAAGCCGGGGAACTGGCGCAATGTATAGGTAAATATCGGGGCATGAGCGGAGAAAAGGTTGATATGGATCATGCGACCGCTGTGAGCCAGATTGCCTATGAATTGTTGGATGTTGCCCAAACCGCTGTTACCATGATGTTTGTAATGGAGGAGCAGTTCAGTATTGATATTGAAAGCCTGCTTAATGAGCACTGGGCCAAACTGGAACGAAAAGGGTATTTATCCCGGTGAGATACAGGGTTAATCGACAAAATTTAAAAAATATTAAAAAAATAAAAGGATTTTGCTTGGTTATCACGAATAAAAATAACTTATGCTATTAAAATCGACTTTAGCATTGCGCCTTTTATTTTTATAACGGTCGAAAAAATCTTTTAATTGCGGTTTTAATTTTCTTATAAATTTTTGATTGTGAAAAAAGGATTTTGCCTCTTAGTGCCGAATAGGGAAGAGGGAGTATTTCCAAAAAATAAAGGTGTGAATAAATGGCTGAAAGAAAAAGCAAGAATTGGGTTAAATCACTAAGTGATGCAATTAATCTGTCAACAACTGTTGCAGCAGCGGTTGCCATCGGTTATTTTGCAGGCAAGTGGTTAGATGGTAGATTTGATACCGAACCTTGGTTGACTGTAGCTGGTTTCATGCTGGGAGTGGCGACGGGAATAAAAGCCATGTGGGAAAAAACCAACACTGATAAAAAACCGCCCCGTGCTTAAAAAAAATTTTTCTAATTTCGAATTCATCCGGACTTGTTGCCAGCAGGTTGGGATTAGAAGTTAAGTTTTCGTTCAGTCCCTGACCAGAGGGCTGAAAAAAACTGTAATGAAATACATTTAGGAAGGGGGGAAAAAGAGAAATGATATTTGGTATGTGGGATGGCGTCCTATTTCATCTAGGCCCAATTCCGGTTGATCATTTGATTGTTACGGAGTGGGTTGTTATTGCGTTTATTGGTTTAATAGCCATGTCTGCTACTAAGAATATGCAGATAGTACCCCGGGGCTTACAAAATGGATTTGAAGCTATGATTTTATGGACCTACGATTTTTTCACGCAGTTAATGGATGAGGAACATGTTGCTAAAAAGTGGGCACCGATACTTACTTCATTCTTCCTGTTCATTTTGATCAGCAACTACAGTGGACTCATTCCTGGAGCAGCTCACATTCAAGGCTTTCAGCCGCCTACCAGTAACTGGAACGTAACCATGACCTTGGCCTTAATTACCTTCTTTTCAATTCATGTAGCAGGTTTCTCCGAGCACGGAGGACATTACCTTCATCACTTTGTAAGTCCAAGTTGGGCTATGTTGCCTTTGAATCTGGTCGAAGAGGTAGCGCATCCGCTGTCTCTTACCGTCCGTCTATTCGGTAACATATTCGGCGAAGAAACAGTTGTTGCATATCTACTTTTTATGGCGCCATTTTTGGTCCCATCGGCCATGATGGGTTTAGGCTTGTTACTGGGTGCTATCCAGGCTATAGTTTTCACTATCCTGTCAGCTAGCTATATAGCTGCAGCAGCCGGAGCGGGTCACTAGTAATCAAAAAATTTAAGCTCAATGATAAAACATTAGAGCACGAAAGGAGGGAAAAAGATGGGCGTAGCATTAGGTGCTGGTCTGGCTGTATCAATCGCCGGTATCGGTGGTGGTATAGGAATGGGTATTGCCGGTGGTAAAGCTTTTGAAGCTATTGCAAGGCAACCTGAAGTAGGAGGAGATGTCAGAACCCTTCTCTTTATTACTCTGGCTTTTATTGAAACCTTGACTATTTATGGTCTACTCATTGCATTCATGCTGGTTGGTAAAGCATAATATCGATTAAGTATATCGAATTGGATTTAGGAGCGGTAGAGCATAAGAATTATATATAAGGTTCTGGCTCTATCGCTCCAAAAATTATCTAGCTCTTGAGATTGGAGGTAGCACATCCGTGAGAAGGAACAAAAAGTTTTGCTTATCGGTCCTCCTCTGTACCCTGGTTATGGTCCTGGGTTTTGCCGCAGTTGCTCTGGCATCAGGCGGAGCTGCTGTACCCATTGAAGCACCAGCCGGTAAAACGCCTGCCTTCGGAAACCTTTATGTAATAGGTTGGACAGCGGTTAACTTCTTTGTATTGCTGGCCTTGGTTTACAAGTTCGGTTATGGTCCCATCAATGCAATGTTGGAACAGCGTACAAATACTATAGAAGGTTCTCTGAAACATGCGGAAGAGGTTAAAGTCGAAGTTGAACAGATGAGAAAAGAAACCGCAGCAAACCTGGCCGAATCGCGTAAAGAGGCTCAGGAAATAGTTGGTCGCGCGACCAAAGCTGCTGAAGAAGCCAAGAATGAACTTCTGGCTAAAGCCAAGGAAGAATCAACTGCTATGCGCAACAAGGCAAATGCAGAGATTCAGGCTGCAACTGCACAGGCGAAAGTTGAATTAAGAGATACAGCAGTTACACTAGCCATTATGGCAGCGGAAAAAGTGTTAAGCCGGGCTATCAATGAAGCTGACCAAAAGAACATGGTCAAGCAGTTTGTTGCCGAGGCGGGCGATTTGCTATGTTAAACAAGAGCGTCGCCAGGCGCTATGCTGAAGCTTTTTTTAGCATTGCACGGGAAACTAATAAAATAGATGAATTTCAACAGGAACTGGAAAAAATAGTTTCAGCGATTAATGAAACAGATAGCCTGAAGGAATATTTTGCCCATTTGCTTATTCCTGCCAAAGCCAAGAAAGAGGTTGCCACCAAGATATTTGGCGGCCAGATTTCACAACTCACACTGAATTTTTTTCTTATGATCATTGATAAACGGCGTGAGAACTATATTGCGGTTATTGCGGAGGAATACAAAGATATGGCCGATGAGTCCCGGAATATTACCAAGGCAGAACTAATTACTGCGGTTGAAGTAGCCGATGAAGACATTAAATCACTGGCTGAAAAGTTGTCAGCATCGATGGGAAAAACGGTACAGCTCAAACTCAAGGTCGACCAATCCCTTATAGGCGGCCTCAAGCTGAAAATTGGCGACAAGATTATCGACGGTACCGTGGCCAAGAGACTTCAAATGCTTAAAGATCAACTGAAACAAGCTAAGATAAGTTAAAGCGATAGGGGTGAGCACGTAAATGAGTATTAGACCGGAAGAGATTAGCGCCATATTAAAAGAGCAAATTGAGCGCTACCAATCCGAGGTCGAGGTCAGCAATGTTGGCTCTGTCATATACGTTGGTGACGGTATTGCTCGTGTATATGGATTACAGGGAGCCATGGCTGGCGAGTTACTGGAGTTCCCAGGTGGAACCTTCGGAATGGTTCTTAACCTAGAAGAAGATAACGTCGGCGCAGTTTTATTAGGAAAATACTACCATATCAAAGAAGGCGACATAGTTAAAGCAACCGGCAAGATCATGTCAGTTCCTGCAGGTGATGCCCTGTTGGGCCGCGTGGTTAATGCTCTGGGACAACCCATAGATGGTAAAGGCCCCATCAATACCACTGCATTCCGTGCGATGGAAAAAGTGGCACATGGTGTTGTTACCCGTTCACCGGTTAATAAACCGATGCAGACCGGACTAAAAGCTGTTGATTCCATGGTACCGATCGGAAGAGGTCAGCGCGAACTGATCATCGGTGACCGCCAAATTGGTAAGACAGCGATTGCTATAGACACCATAATCAACCAGAGAGAAAAGAAGGACTTAATCTGCGTATATGTAGGTATAGGACAAAAGCAATCTACCATAGCCGGAATCCATACCAAGCTTGAAGAAATGGGTGCTATGGATTACACCATTATCGTAGCCGCGACTCCTTCTGAACCGGCACCTTTGCTGTATGTTGCTCCATATTGTGGGGTTGCTATGGCTGAAGAATTTATGGAAACACAGGGCAAAGACGTATTGATTATTTATGATGATCTTTCCAAGCACGCGGTTGCTTATCGTGAAATGTCACTGTTGCTCCGTCGTCCTCCCGGCCGTGAAGCTTATCCGGGAGACGTTTTCTATCTCCATTCGCGCCTTCTGGAAAGAGGATGCAAGCTTAATGAGAAATTAGGCGGAGGATCGATAACTGCTCTGCCGATCATCGAAACCCAGGCCGGTGACGTTTCCGCTTATATCCCGACCAATGTTATCTCCATCACTGATGGCCAGATATATCTGGAATCTGACATGTTCAATGCCGGACAACGTCCTGCAGTTAATGCCGGACTTTCAGTTAGCCGCGTTGGTGGATCAGCTCAGACCAAAGCCATGAAATCAGTTGCCGGACAGTTGCGTCTGGATCTCGCTCAGTATCGTGAGCTGGCCGCTTTTGCCCAGTTCGGTTCCGATCTTGATAAAGCAACTCTAGCCCGGTTGACCAGAGGAGAGCGGGTTACTGAAGTTCTTAAACAGGGTCAATATATGCCGATGCCCATGCAGGAGCAGGTAGTTTCTCTTTATACTGGTGTTAACGGTTACCTGGATGATATACCAAAAGAAAAGGTGCTGGAATTTGAAAGCGATTTCTTGAAGTATATTCGCAGTGCTAATGCTGATATTCTAAATACCATTAGAGATTCCGGAAAGATGGATGATGCTCTCGAGCAGAAATTAATTAAAGCAATAGGTGAGTTCAAATCCACTTTTGCGGTTTAGGTGGTGAATTGAATGGCAGGAGCAGGCGTAAGAGAATTCAAGCGTAGAATACGAAGTGTAAAGAGCACCCAGCAGATTACCAAAGCCATGAAAATGGTAGCGGCCGCCAAGTTGCGCCGTGCCCAGGAAGCTGCTGAATCTTCCCGGCCATACAACGAGACTTTAAAAGGAACACTGGCTCGTCTGGCAGCAGTATCCTTTGATGTTCGTCATCCCTTGCTGGTTAAGCGGGAGGATGTACGCAAAGTAGGCTATATAGTAGTTACAGCAGACCGTGGATTGTGCGGCGGTTACAATACCAATATCATAAAAATGGCCAATCAAGCTATGGCTGAAGATGAGCGTAAGGTTGAAACCGGGATAATTGCAGTTGGCAGAAAAGCCCGCGACTTTTATCGCAAACGCAGCAGCCTTGAGGCCGAATTTATAAATCTGGGTGACAAAATCAGTTACGCTGATGCCCGAGAAGTTGCACAGTATGTTATAAATGCCTACGAGAACGAAGAGTTCGATGAGGTCTATCTGGTATATGCAAGGTTTGTTAATATTTTAAGGCAGATACCAACCGTTACCCGATTACTACCACTGGAACCGCCCACCGAAACCGAAGGCAAAGAAGGGCATCAGGTGGATTATATTTATGAACCCAGTGCTGAAGACATCCTGCTGGCACTCTTGCCCAGGTATATTGGCAGCCAGATTTATAATTCAATGCTGGAAGGCAAGGCCAGCGAGCATGGTGCCAGAATGACAGCAATGGGCAGCGCCACCGAAAACGCTGGTGAGATTATCAATAATCTGACATTGGTGATGAATAAGGTTAGACAGGCCGCCATAACCGACGAAATACTTGACATTGTTGGCGGTGCTGAAGCTCTTAAAAAATAGCCAGTTATCATAGATTATTGGTAGCGCCGAAGCTCTCAATAAAGGAGGAAAGTAGAGAATGGCGAACGTAACATATGGAGAGGTAACCCAGGTTATTGGTGCTGTTATCGATATACGCTTCAAGCCTGGCGAGTTACCGGATCTCATGAGTGCCGTTACAATAAGGTCAAGTGAACAGGAAGCAAGCTTCAAAGTTGCTACTGAGATAGATGTAACTCTGGAGGCTATGCAGCTTCTTGGAAATGATGTTGTAAGATGTGTTGCTCTGCAGGCTACTGACGGTATCAGCAGAGGAATGAAAGCCACCAATACCGGAGCAGCGATCAAGATACCAGTTGGTGATGGTTGCCTGGGTAGAATTCTTAATGTATTGGGTCTACCGGTTGATGAAGCCGGTGATGTTAAGGCTTCTGATTATTGGGAAATCCATCGGGATCCCCCGAAACTGGTTGACCAGTTGCCAGCTACCCAAATACTAGAAACCGGCATCAAGGTTGCCGACTTGATTTGTCCCTATGCCAAAGGTGGAAAAATCGGACTGTTCGGTGGAGCCGGAGTTGGCAAGACCGTTATCATTCAGGAACTGATCAGAAACATCGCTTATGAGCATGGTGGCTATTCAGTATTCACCGGCGTAGGTGAACGTACTCGTGAAGGAAACGATCTATGGGGTGAAATGGTTGAATCGGGTGTTATCGATAAGGTTGCACTGATATTCGGCCAGATGAATGAGCCTCCCGGAGCTCGTTTGCGGGTTGGCTTGACCGGTCTGACAGTTGCGGAGTACTTCCGTGATGTTGGAGGCCAGGACGTTCTAATATTTATTGATAATATATTCCGTTTTGCTCAAGCAGGTAACGAGGTATCCGCTCTGCTCGGACGTATGCCATCTGCCGTAGGTTACCAACCTACTCTGGCAACTGACATGGGTCTATTGCAGGAACGTATTACCTCTACCCGTACCGGTTCAATCACATCCGCGCAGGCAGTTTATGTACCGGCCGATGACTTGACTGACCCGGCTCCGGCTACAACCTTTGCCCACTTGGATGCGACTACCGTTCTTTCCCGTGCCATATCTGAGTTAGGAATCTACCCGGCGGTTGATCCCCTGGATTCAACTTCCCGTATTCTCGACCCAGTGATACTTGGCGAGAAACATTATTTCACAGCCCGTGGCGTACAGATGATACTACAGAGATACAAAGAGTTGCAGGATATCATCGCCATACTGGGTATGGATGAACTCAGTGACGAAGATAAGCTGATAGTTGCAAGAGCCAGAAAGATTCAGAGATTCTTGTCGCAGCCCTTCCATGTTGCTGAACAGTTTACCGGATCACCGGGAATATATGTACCGGTAGCCGAGACCGTTAATTCCTTTGCCCAGGTACTGGACGGCAAACATGATAGTCTTTCTGAGGATTCATTCTACATGGTAGGTAGTATAGATACTGCGATGGCCAAAGCTAAGAGACTGGGGGCGTAGCCAATGGCAGAAAGCACCTTCATGCTAGAAATAGTAA
>JAQUXM010000157.1 GCA_028692415.1 Syntrophomonadaceae bacterium
AAAAAAAAGGAGATTAAAGGAATAATATTGAATTTGTTAATATCTGAAATAAATATAAGCATTAAGCCTATAAAATGAAAAGGGGGAAGCTTGAATTCATTGAAACAAAACTTTGGCCAAGGCATCAGTTCTCAATCTTGCTGTGGAGCGGAAGGCAGCAAGGATTAAGTGCTAGCATTAACTACTGATTTTGAATATGTTGCTATGAGTTTTAATATTGTCTATTTCTCGACCAGCTTTTACTTATGAGAACTGGTAATATGTTTGTTGCGTTGCTTGCTTTATTGGTCGGTAAAGTAAAAAGTATCTTAATACTTTTATGAATTCAAGAGAAAATGGATAACTTAATAGAAGTTATTGGCATTAGAGGAGAATATTGCATTAACTGTCACCAGTGTATCGCCGTATGCCCGGTTAAGGTATGCAGTGATGGTAGCGGTGATGTGGTCAAATTCAACAATCACCTGTGCATCGGTTGTGGCAAGTGCATTGAAGCCTGTATAAAAAGTCATCGTGGGGTTGTTGAAAAGAGCGGAAGATTTCCCATCGATGATGCAGATAGCTTTTTAAGTGCTCTGGCAGGAAACGATATTATAGCTTTGCTTGCACCGTCGGTCCAGAGTAATTTTGATTTGAAGAAGCTTATAACGGCCCTAAAAGTTTTAGGAGTTAAAGAGGTTTATGATGTTTCACTGGGAGCTGAGATTACGGTAGCCTGCTATCATGAAGCAATTGTTAGCGGCAAGGCCAAGCTGCCCATAATATCTCAACCCTGCCCGGCAGTTGTAAAATATATAGAATTGCACCATCCCTTGCTGATTGAACATCTGGCTCCCAGCGGCAGTCCGGTCCATGATATTGCCGTTTATGTGAAATCGCTGCACCCCGATGCTCCACTTGCCTTTATTTCTCCCTGTCTGGCCAAACGCCGGGAATTTCGGGATAGCGGCATAATCCAATACAATGTCATATACCAGTCGTTGGAGCGTATTTTTGCGGAAAGGGATATAAATCTTAATCTTTTAGAAAACGGCGAATTCAGCAATGCTGTTCCCGCAGGAATTGCTACTAATTTTTCCCTGCCCGGTGGCTTGAAAGAAGCATATTTACATAGATATCCCGAGACTCCAGCCAGTTCTATAACTAAAATCGAAGGCTCGATCGTTTATGAAAGATACTTGCGGGATTTGGAAAAAGCCATTAGAAGCGGGGCTTCCGACCTACCATTAATGGTAGATATACTGAGTTGTGAAAAAGGCTGTAATATGGGACCCGGCTGCATTAATTATGATAAAACCATTGATGAAATAGAAAAAGCGGTCGCCCACAGGTCAGAACAAGCCATAGAATGCGAAAAAGATAATCCCCAATTACGGGAATTCCTGGATGATGTAATTTCGCGGCTTGATTTTTCTTATCCCTATTATAAGGATTTATCCTGGCATAATGACATTAAAATACCCAGTAAGAGTGAGCTAAAACAAATTTATCAGGATATGCACAAGTTTGAAGATAAGGATTTCAGGAATTGTGCGGCTTGCGGCTACAATTCCTGTTATTACATGGCAATTGCCATATTTAACGGCTTAAATAAGGCTGAAAACTGTCACCTTTACCAGGAAAAAGAGCTCTTGCGCGAACACGGTATACTAAATAATATGGTGGATGAACTGGAAGCCTTAAATATTCAATTGGAGGAGGAGTTTACTGAGCGTAAACAGCAAGAACAGTTGCTGGTTCAGAATTCCAAGCTAGCGGCGATGGGCGAGATGATCGGGATGATAGCTCATCAATGGCGGCAGCCGCTTTCCTCAATCAGCACTCTGGCTGGGAATCTAAAAGTTTATCTCGAATTGGATATGTTTGAAAAAGAGCAGTTTATAACACTGTTAAATGAAATAAACTACCATTCCCAGTATCTTTCCAATACGATTAATGATTTCAGACATTTTTTCAAACCGGACAACCCGCAGGATATGGCATTAATAGATAATGTGATTGAGTCCACCATGGGGATAATAGGTAAATCATTGGAGTATAAGAATGTAGCCCTGGTCAGGGATTATGCTTTCAAGGATGAGATATTGACCTATCCCAATGAACTCATGCAGGTTTTTCTCAACATATTGAAGAATGCCACCGATGCTTTTGTGGATAATGAGATAGTGCAACCGGTAATTAGAATCCAAGGCTATGTAAGTGAAGGTTATCAGGTGGTGGAAATCCTGGATAATGCCGGGGGTATACCGGAGACTATACTTGACCGTATTTTTGATCCCTATTTCTCTACCAAAGGACCAGGAATAGGTACCGGCCTTGGTTTGTATATGTCAAAAACTATAATTGAAGAACACTGCGGGGGCCGGTTGCTGGCTAAAAATCTGGATGACGGTGCCTGCTTTACCATATACCTGCCAATAAACCGGGAAGGTGATGGTCAGATATGATTGATCCCAAGCAACTTAGAGAAGAGGCCAGGGATATCAGTGTTCTCTATGTGGAAGATGACCGGGAATTGCGGCAGAATACCGCCCGTTTGCTAAACAGCTTTTTCCCCAGCGTGGAGCTGGCGGAAAATGGGGCGGAAGGTCTGAAAAAATATGGAAGCAGGATATTTGACCTGGTTATTACTGATATTAATATGCCGGTGATGAATGGTGTGAAGATGGCCGAGCAGATCAAAACCAATAATGCCAAGCAGGTAATAATTGTTATTTCGGCACATGATGAGTCCCGTTATCTCTTGGAACTGATCAATATGGGAGTGGACCATTTTGTGCTCAAACCTCTGGATATTAACCAGTTTATGACTGCGATCGATAAAGCTGTTCGCCTGGCCAAGTTTAACCGGATGGAGGAAGAATACAAAAAAACCCTGGAAACCACGGTGCAAATAAGAACCCAGGAGTTGACCGAAGCATTGGATATGGTAAAAGAACTGAGCAGTGAGGTAGTATTACGCTTGACAGCTGCAGCTGAACTAAGAGACTCCGATACCGGTATGCATAATAAACGACTGGGCATCTACGCTCCCCGCCTCGCAGAAGAGATGGGTTTACCGCCGGATCTTATAGAATCCCTATCCTTTGCGGCTCCCCTCCATGATATCGGTAAAATAGGGATATGGGACAATATACTCTTAAAACCTGAGCAGCTAAGCGCGGAAGAGTTTGAGATTATGAAGACCCATACCACAACGGGTGCAAGCATTTTGGGCAAATCCAAGTATGAAAAAATTCGTATGACCGAATCCATAGCCCTGACCCATCATGAACGCTGGGATGGCTCAGGTTATCCCAAAGGCTTGAAAGGGGAGGAAATACCCATTGAAGGCAGGATCGTTGCCATATGTGACCAGTACGATGCATTGAGGAGCAGACGGCCTTACAAACCATCGCTTAGCCACTATCGTGCCACTGAAATCCTGACTAAAGGAGATGGCCGAACCAAACCGGAATATTTCGATCCTGAAGTGCTGGAGGCATTTAAACGGATTGCCCATGATTTTGATGAAATATTTACCAACAACCAGGACTGAGGCGAAGGGTGTCAAGAGAACCGTTCCCCTGACAGATGGAGTGAGATGAAGGGATAGGATTTAGGACCATGATAATATCTGGAGTAACAGTCGAAATAGTTCAGGGTGATATAACCCGGCAGCCCGATCTGGAAGCAATCGTCAATGCCGCCAATTCCAGCTTGCTGGGCGGCGGAGGAGTGGATGGTGCTATTCACCGGGCCGCCGGTCCAGAGCTGAAAAAAGCCAGTGCTGCTCTGGCCCCCATTGGACCTGGCCAGGCGGTTATAACCGGAGCTTTTAAGCTTGCCAACCAATACATTATTCATTGTGTCGGCCCGATATATGGTGAAGATAAGCCCGAGGCTGACCTTTTGGCTAGTTGTTATATTAATGCCTTGCGACTGGCGGAGGAAAACGCCATCACTTCTATTGCGTTTCCAGCTATCTCTACTGGTGTTTACGGCTACCCGCTTGCTGAAGCGGCCGAGGTTGTTTTTAGAACCCTGGGGCAGCTGATTCCCTGTTTGAAATCTGTTAAAAAAGTTCGCCTGGTTCTATTTGATAAAAGAGCCTGTGATACTTACCTTGCCAAACTCGATAGTTTGGTAAGATAAGAAAATTAAAAAGCACCTTGACTGCCAAATTTATCCTCGAGTATAAGTCTTAAACATGAGGCAAAGGCTAAAAAGGAAGTTTAAGAAAGCGGGGTGATGATTTGGCCAAGAAGAAGGAAGAAAAAACCAAGACAGAACGTGGTAATATAGTCCTGGATCCATTTCCGGCAACCACTGATTACCAAAGCGCGGTAAAGTCGGAAGATAAAAAGAGAAAAAGCTGACTGCCGTAAAACTTACGGGGTATACCCTGTTTCAGAGCGTCGATAAAGCTAATCTCTGCGTTAATGAAATACCCAGCTCTGACCCGGTAGTTGATGAAAAATGGGGGAAGCGATATATAATCTGATCATAATCTGGTTAAAGGAATAAATATGGTGAAAAAAGAGGTTACTACGGTGATCTCTTTTGTTGTTGTTAAACAGGGAATTGTATTTAAAAATTTTTACACATAAATATATCTATATGAAAAATATGTTAAAATGGACTGGATATCCTAGGACTAACATAATAAAAAAGATTGTTAAAAACTAGGACTTATATAACGAGGCGAAAGATCTCCCCCGTCTCGTTACAGTGGTGTGATGAAACTGCTCCGCAGTTTCTTCCGATGCATAAATATTAATTGTTTTAATGGAGGCGAGTTTGGTATGAAAATATTGCTGGCTGATGATTCACAGTTCTTTAAAAATTTTCTGTTAAGAATTTTTAATGAGTATTTACCCGATGCTCTTATTTATCAGGCTGGCAACGGCCAAGAAGCTTTCCAAATCTATCATAACGAGAAACCGGATTTTGTACTAACCGATTTATTGATGCCAGGTATAAACGGTCATGAATTAGTGCGATTGATTAAAGAATCGGATCATGAAGCCAAAATAATTGTGCTCTCGGCCGATATTCAGAAATCTACCCGTGAAGAAATTGAAGCTATGGGAGTAATAGACTTTATTAATAAGCCACTGAATAATGAAAAGGCTACCCAGTTGCTTAATTTGATAAAGGAGGCCTGCGATGCTTAATCCTATGCAAAAAGATGCGCTAACCGAAATGGTTAATGTTTATGTAGGTCAGGCAGCTAGTTTTTTGTCTGAAATGGTTAATCAGAAGGTGATCCTTGCGGTTCCTGAGGTTGAACTAATAACAGTTAATGA
>JAQUXM010000032.1 GCA_028692415.1 Syntrophomonadaceae bacterium
GCGCATGCTGCGCAGTTCCTGAAACATAATTACCTCGCTTCCAGGGTGTAGCCGATTCCTCTCACCGTAGCAATAACATAATTGGCTTTACTTATTTTTTTTCTCAGATAATGAACATATATTTCTACGTTATTGTCATTTACCAGATTATCATAACCCCATATTCGATCTATAATTTGTTCGCGGCTAAAGACCATACCTGGCTTTCGCATTAGCATTTCCAAAAATTGCGCCTCTCTGTAAGTAAGCTTTATTACCTCTTCGTCAATGGTAAGAGTAAGGTTATCCGCATCCAGTCTCATATTATCCAGATATAAGGCTTTACTGATATAGGCCGATGGTATTCTGCGTGATAAGGCTCTTATCCTGGCCATAAGCTCGGCCATGGCAAATGGTTTTACCAAATAATCGTCAGCTCCGAGATCCAGACCGGAAACACGATCATCAATCGAACCCAGAGCAGTTAAAAGCAGTATCGGAGTCGTTTTTTTACGGTGGCGTAATTCTTGCAATATTTCCAAACCGCCTTTACCAGGAAGCATTATATCTAAAACAATAACATCATAAATATCTTTTTGAGCCAGAATAAAACCTTCATTTCCATCCCCGGCACAATCTACCTCATAATGCTTCTGCTTAAGAGTATATGCCACTGCGGCACTTATTTTTTCTTCATCTTCGACTAATAAAACTCGCATGGACGTCTCCTCAATTTAATAATACAACTTTCGCCTTGACGCAAACTATAAGTAGTTTTAGTCCAAGGCGAAAGCTGCTTGATACATATTCTTCCGAAAGATCTCTTTAGTTATTTAATTGCTCATTTTCTAGAGCAATCGTTTCATTGTTACCAGAAAGCTTACGCATTGCTTTATTTCTCCAATCATCAAAAATGCTGTATATTACCGGTACAAATACCAGCGTCAAAACAGTAGACACTAGCAAACCACCAACTACAACCGTAGCCATAGGAGCCATGGTGGAACCGCCTTCACCCAATCCTAACGCCATGGGAAGCATAGCCAGTATGGTAGCAAGTGAGGTCATCAATATAGGTCTTAGTCTAACCCGTCCTGCTTCAATAATTGCTGCGTTTTTCTCCATACCTCGATCACGAAGCTGTTTCAGGTAATCAATTAAAACGATAGCGTTGGCAACTACAATACCCATCAGCATAATAATACCTAGAAACGAAGTAATACTTAAAGCCCGGCCGGTTACAGCCAGCGATAAAATTGCTCCGATAATAGCTGTAGGCATGGTAAACATAATTATAAATGGGTCGAAGAAGGATTCATATTGCACAGCCATAACCACATAAACCATAAAAATTGCTAAAATCAGGGCTGTAAGCAGGCCTGAAAAACTGTCCTGCATTTGCTTGTTGGCACCGCCAAAATTAATACTATAGCCGTCAGGCAGATCCAACTCAGCAGTTTTAGTTCTGATCTCCTGGTTAACGCTATTATTATCCCGTCCATAGATATCACCGGTAACCGAAACCTGGCGAACCTGATCTACACGATCTATTTCTACCGGAGACCGATCCAGGCCGAAGGTAGCCACATCCGATAACTTGATCTTGGCACCATTCGAATTTGTTATAGTCAAATCCTTTAAATATTTCAAATCTTCGTTCGCATCTTTATAGGCAAGGGTAACGTCAATATCTTCCCCATTGTCACTAAAAGTGGTGGCATCTATCCCATTCATAACATTTTTAACCTCTGTGGCAATTCCAACCGGAGTCAGATTATACATGGCAGCCTTATCCACATCGATATTTACTTTTACTTCCGGATCTCCATCGGTCAAAGAATTACTTATATTACGGGCACCGGAAATACCTTTTACAATATCGGCCACTTCAGTTGAAATCTCTTTTAGCGTATCCAGATCATCACCTTTGATTTCAACACTGATGTCGTCTCCAGTCATACTGCGCATAGTAGTATTTTTGGTTATTTCAATTTTTGCGCCTGCTACGGAGACAACAGATTTTCTTAATTCCTCCATGATTTGGTCAGTGCTTCTGCGGTCATCTGTCTCATCTTCCAGGGTGGCAGTGATACTAGCCTTATTCTCATTGCTGCTATTGATGCCAGGCATTCCTCCCCCCCCGCTGCCTACTGTGGTATAGACATCCTTCATTTCCGGAACCTTCAGTAAAATTTCTTCCACCTGGGCTACGATCGCATCGGTATCATCCAGTGAAGAACCTTTATCGGTTTCAATGTCTATGGATATTTCATCAGAATCAGATCCAGGGAAAAACTCTGATCCTATCGTGGTTACTGACAGCAATGACACCAGCATAAGCGCGGTCACGCTTGCAATCACCTTTTTGCGATGTTGTAGGGCCCAAACTAAAACATTCTTATATTTTTCTCCCAAATTATCTATCGTATTGCCAAAACCAGCTACAATACGGGAAATTATATTTTTGGGCTCATTCGGATCAACCGCCTTGATAACTTTATTACTCAGGAAACGTGATGACAGCATAGGGATTACACTTATAGCTACAATAAAGGAACAGGCAATGGCAATACATATGGTTGCTGCCAAGGGTTTAAACATCATGCCGGCCATGCCTTCCACCGTCAGCATGGGAAGAAATACCGCCAAGATCGTAGACGTGGAAGCTAGAACCGCACCGCCCACTTCTTTCGCCCCCATGATCGCTGCTTCCTTCATGGGGAGGCCTAAGCTCCTATGGCGGTGAATATTTTCATAAACAACAATGGAATCATCGATAATTCGACCAATTCCCATGGCTAAAGCACCCAGGGTAATGGTGTTGATCGTGTAACCAAGAAAATACATCCCGATAAAGGTAGCAATCAGAGACAATGGAATAGCAATAAATACAATTACGGTACTGCGCCATCTGCGCAGGAACATCAGCAATACTATGGCTGCCAGTAAAGCTCCTTCATACACCATGCGCTCAGTCGATTCAATAGACTCCTGTATTTTTTCGGATTGGTCTGAAATTATTTCATAATGCAGCTCACCTCCCAGCTTTTTGCTTATCTCGGCAATTTCATTTTTTACTTCCGTACAGGCATCAACCGTATTGGCACCGGATTCTTTTTGACAGGATATACCTACCGCCGTTTCGCCATTTAAACGCGTATATACATCCATATCGGCAGTAGTATCTTCAATCATGGCAATATCTCTTAAATGAATGGTATTTCCCGCGGAAGTAGTTATAGGAACGCTACCAATATCAGCAACCTTCTCAAACTCCTGTACAGTACGGACATAATATTTACGATTCCCGTATCTTAGAGATCCGGTTGACATATCCAAGTTACATTTTGCCATGAAATTGTTAATATCTGATAAGGTCAGGCCATAATTCTCCATTTTATTCTGATCCAGCTCAATCTGTATTTCCCGATCCTGTCCTCCGCTTATGGAAACGGAAGCGATCTGCGCTATACGTGATAAGCGCGGCTCAATCTTATCTTCGGCCAGTGCTTGCAGTTCGGCCAGGGACATGTTGTCACCGGATAAACTGAGCCGAATAATAGGCATCGAAGAAGAATCGAACTTCATAATTTTCGGACTTTGTGCCTCATCAGGAAGACCGGATTCAATCGCTCCCACTTTGTCCCGTATATTGAGAGCAGCCTCATCCATATCTATACCATAATTAAAGGTTATCATTATGGTCGATGATCCAGCGCTTGATGTAGATTCAATTTCGTCAACATCACTCAAACTGACGAGAGCAGACTCCAGAGGTTTAGTTACTTCTTCTTCAACTGATTCCGGGCTGGCACCAGTATAAGTAGTCATAACTGTTATCATAGGCATTTCCATTTCCGGCATCTCATCAACAGATAGTTTAGATAGATTGAAAAATCCTAGAACAACTATGGCCAAAGCTAAGATGGTAACACTCACCGGCCTGTTTACAGCAAACTTTGCTATTTTCTCCATCTTTATTTACCTTCCTCGCTCTTGGTTGTTACTAATGATCCGTCGCTAATAAGGGTATTGCCCAGAGTAACAACTTTATCACCCGCTTTTAATCCGGATAAAATTTGCATATAAGTATCATCATTTATGCCTGTTTTCACTTCCACACGGTTGGCCCGGTTTTCATCATTTACCGTATATACGATATTAACCCCGTTACTCGGTATTATGGCTGATAACGGAATGCAAAGCGCATTCTGGACGCTGCTGGTATCAATTAAAACTTCAGCATACATGCCGGATTTAATTTTTCCTTCGGAGTTATCAACTGTAACAGTTACCGGATACATATCTGCGTTGGCATCAAGTACCGAAGCAATACTGGTTACCGTTCCGGTAAAAGCATTTTCACTAATTGACTTAACATAAACATCCACCTTACTGTTTAACTGCATTTTAGATATATCCGATTCACCAATCGTAACTTCAATTTCCATTTGCTTGGGATCACTGATAACCGCCACAGTTTTAGAAGTAGTAACATTATCACCGACAGAAACGTCTATCCTTCCTACGATTCCACTTACCGGTGCGGTAATGCTGCAATAACTCACCTGGTCCTCAATCGCCAGCAAAGCTGCTTGCGCCTCAGCTACAGCTGCTTCAACCGACCCTGACTGTAATGAATCATATTCATCCTTGGCATTTTCCATCTCTAATTGGGCTGCTGCTCCAGCATTGAATAATTTTTCTGTACGTTCATAATTTTTGCGCGCAGCTTCTAGTTTTATCTGATTATTAACCTGCGTTGCTTTGGCTGAAGCGACTTTGGCTTCTGCCTGCTTTAATGAAGCCCTCAGACTGCTGCTGTCCAAAGTCATTAAAGTCTGTCCGGCGCTAACTTCCTGTCCTTCCTTTACGTTTATCGAAATTATCCGCTCGCTAGTTTTGGGTAGTACCTCAACTTCACTGCTGGCTTTCAATCTGTTTCTATAACTGGTACTGCCATAAATATCTCTCTGTTCCGCAGTTGCAATATTTACTGTAGTAGCAGATTCTGATACCGATTGCGGCGTCTTTTTGCTACAACCTGACAGTATCAATAGTGACCCCATTAGTGTTACCGCCAACAAATAAGTAATATTGACTCGTTTATTAATCCTCACCAGATGATTCCTCCTATGAAAGTTATTTGCGTATTAGAATGATTATACGATGCAAATCTTTTAAATTCCTTAAAGCTGGTAAATTGTGCATGACCTAATGAATTCTAGGATTCTTCATTTTTCGTATTCCACCCCACTTGCCGATATTATTATCAAGATATCAAGAAACCAGATACTAATTTAAGCAAGCAATAATGAGAATGCATCACCTATTCCGAGGTTTTGCCTTATGCCCGCGATTTTACCCATATTATTATGCTGGGTTCGGTCAGAGATACTGTAGTTTAGCCCTTAAAATAGCGTCTCCCGGAATAAATCCGTCATTCACAACTGCGTCGTGCATAACGTAATTTAATCCGGGAGCGTAATCAATCAAGGGCAAGACCTAAATATTATTTAATTCATAAATCATCACTACATATGGATTTTTACCTTGAGGATGTTAATATTTCCACAAGATTCTCCGGCGTTCTTCTTGGGCTAACGACTAAGGCTAAGGCTAAGGCTAATCCCAACCTTTTCTATCACTGGTTACTGGGTCTACGACCGATGATTGGATAACAAGAGCCGTATGACGTGAAAATGTCACGTACGGTTCCGTGAGAGACTCGGGGTGCAAATCCCCGGTCTACTCGACCAGCACCTTTGTCAGCAACCCCGTACCCCTGTCAACTTGGTACCGTCTGGTAAATCCCGGACAACTACCGCACCTGCGGCAACAACACAGTGCGCCCCGATTTTTATGCCCTGGATTATGGTTGCCCCCGCACCCACAAAGGTACCTTCACCAATTGAAACTCCCCCGGCTACAGTTGCTCCAGTAGCTAAATGAACATGCTTATCTATAAATGAATCATGATCAACTACAACCCGGGTATTGATTATGGTGTTTTCTGCAATAACTGCACCGGTTTGGATAATAGCCCCGGCCATTATCTGCACACCTTCCAGGATTTTTATATCAGAGCTTATTATTGCCGAGGGATGAATGACTTGAGCAAAGGTGTAGCCTTGGCCCTTGAAATATTCATATAATTGACAGCGTGTATTTTTACCCGGCATCATACCCAGTCCATTAACCAGCAAGACCGAATCCGTACGGTAATTGAATATCAGCTTATCTGAACCTATAACGGGAATTTCAAGTATCCTACACATAAAATCGTGGGGATTGGCACTGGTAATCCCCACGATTTTATGCCCTTGCCGGATTAGAATATCCAGCAAAACCCGGGCATGGCCGCCCGCACCCATGACAATTATAGGCCTGCTCATAATTCCACCAGTTCATCGGCGGCATAGTCCCGGGCAGCCTTTTTTCCCAGGAGTCCCCAATAATAGAGAGGTGAAGCCCCCGTGCCCGGACGCTTAATAGCTAAATTTTCCTCGGTAAATAACTCCTCTTTACCAATTGTTCGGGCTGCCACCAGGCTCTTTCTGACCATGGCCCGGTTTTTGCTCTCAGATGGTGACGGCATTTTTATCCCGGAGCCTAGCGCCAATTCCACCTGGCGAATGGCTTTTACCATTGCCTTCAATTCGTCTGGTTCCAGGGATGCCTGGTGGTCAGGCCCGGGAAGCTTTTTATCGAGGGTAAAATGTTTTTCAATCACCACCGCGCCCCTGGCGACGGCAGCTATGGAGACGGCAATCCCCTGGGTATGGTCGGAAAATCCAACCTCCAGACCAAAAGCCAATTTCAAGGTATCCATGGCATATAGATTTACTTCTGCGAGCGGTGCCGGATATTCGGTAGTACAGTGCAGCAGAATTACCTTTTCTTTCAGCATGCTTTGCCCTTCGGCCGAAGCATAGGCTTGCCGGCATAATTCCAATGACGGGGGTCCATCCGGTCTGATATAAGCAAGAGCCAGAATCCCCAGGCTTAATTCGACTTCTCCCAGGGTGCTCATACCGGTGGAAAGGATTATTCTTTTACCAGTACAACCAGCTTGAAAAAGTAGCGGGGCATTGGTAATTTCCCCGGAAGCTATTTTGATACAGGGGACATTCAGCCCGTTAACCAGCAGATCCACGCTTTCCTGGTCGAAAGGACTTGATATAAAGGCAATATTTAAGCTCTGGCAGTAGGCAGCTAGATCTTTATGCTGGGATTTATCCAATTGCAGGTTTTTTAACATTTGCAATTGGGTTTGCTTGGGATCAGTGCTCTTTATTTGGTAATCTGCTTTGGGGGAAAACTTGCTGACTAGCTTTTCCGCCTGGAAAGTCTGGAATTTTACCGCATCGGCACCGGCTTCAGCAGCAACATCAATAAGTTTCCGGGCGGTTTCCATTGAACCATTGTGGTTAACCCCGGCTTCAGCAATAATATAGACTGGCTTCTTATCCATGATGAAAATTCCACCTAATAGAAACGTTTTTTTAATAGATCCTGGTAGCATGATATGCTCTTGAGAATACTTATGATCCTTTTCGAGCTGTTGCCATCACCATAAGGGTTAAGCGTATGCGAACAGTCCATTTTAAATGCAAGGCATATAGCTTCGAGTATCCTGTCGGCCCGGGGCAGACAGTTAATAACAGAGCCTGCCTGTATACGGCCTTTTTGGCGGTCGCCTATATTTACCGTGGGTTTTTTAAAAGAAGGAACTTCATAAAGACCGCTTGAGGAATTGCCAACTACGGCATCAACATAAGCAATCGTATTAAGGTAAAGTAATTGCCCCAATGAACTATAGACCCGGGCATTGGAATGTGAGGCAACAAAATCTTCAATCATCTGGTTTATCCTTTGTCCTTCCATGTCCGCATTGGCTTTGGTAAATATCAAACCAGTTTCACACGATAAAGAATCCAATGCTTCCAGCAGTTCATTAAGTTGTTCTTGCGAAGGAACCGGATCCAAGGTCACCGGGTGAAAAGTAATTAAGAGATTTTTATCCTTAAACTCAAAATTCAATATCCTTTCCAGTTCATTACGCGGAATAATTTGCAGGCGTTTTATATAATCAATGCCGGGACTGCCAACATTATAAATGTGTTCAGGATTCTCCCCCAAGCGGCGAACCCGCTCGGCAGCTGCTTCATTCGTTACGAAATGCAGGTGAGACATCTTGCTGATGCTGTGGCGAATAGCCTCATCCATGGCACCTTCAGTAGTATCCCCGCCAGCAATGTGGGCCAATGGAATCCTGGCTATCATGGCGGCTTGAGCCGCCGCAAAGATTTCGTACCGGTCGCCCAAAACTACCATGATATCTGGCTGGAGATTCTCCAGAGCATCTGCCATACCGATGATCCCCAGGCCCAGCGACTTGGCTATAGCAACCGGGGAGTCTCCAGAGAGGAGCATTTCCACTTTGGCATTAATAGTAAAACCATCTATTTCAATTGCTTTATGACTTAGTCCAAATGCAGGTGACAGGTGCATTCCGGTAACTATGATTTGTAGTTCCAACTCCGGGTCTGCTTGGATTCCCTGCATCAGCCAAAAAAGCAGGCCATATTCTGCCCTGCTGCCGGTAACTACACATATTTTTCTTTTATCCATGCTTTCCTTCACCTTCAACGTGGCAAAATATTCTACTTCTATTTATGCCTGGAGCATAAATTTAGTTCCTCATTTTTCCCAATAAGCCAAACTAAGTGAACAGGAATTGACTTGATTGGTATCATTTTTTATCCTTATATAGAATTGTCTTTCAGTACTAGAGCTAGGAATTACTAATCTACCATCAAATGCTACCAACATCTGCCCACCGTTCTGAATTAGCGTAATCATAAGCTCACCACCGGAAGTTGTATCAGAAGCAGAATTGCTATATTTAGCAGTACAGGTACTGCTATCCAAATAACTCCAGTTATTATTGTGTGGCGTAATAGCCGTTCCAGAACCTGAAAAAGCTGCATTACGTAGTATATCAAGTCTGGTATTAACGGTTGCTCCACCTGCAAGGCGAATAATATAAACCGTTTTGTTGGTTTCAGCGGGAATGTTCAACTGAACCAACAGGAATCCATTGGCCGCAACATCTATGCTTCCGGTGGTAATATCATAAATCTGTCCATTGACTGCGCCTTGCAGATATGGCGTAGTAGACTGAGCATAGAGGGGATTAGCCTCGCTGTTTATTATTTTATAATTGGGCATAATATCACCCCTCAGAAATACCTCTTTTTTCTTTAAAAGCAAGTCCGCAGCATGGAGAGCGTTATTAATTATTTGCTGGCGGTAATTATTCGGAACGTCATTCTCATATTATCGTATGGCAAGTTCCATCTGGAAAAGCCAAACGGAAGGATGATATTATATTGTATGTTTTTTATTAGATAAAGTGAGGAAGCAATTATCATTTTATTAATTGTTTACCAACCCAGAGCACGGCCACTAAAGTTCTTCATATACTGATAGTGAGAAGTGGTCATTTATTGGTTTTGCATTTTATTACGTTTCATATTGCTATTTGCCACTTACTTAAATAGGTAAAGCAGATTCCAATCATAACTACTTGTGCAGGCAGATATGTTGCAGGGGTTTTACGCGCTCATCCCTGGCTTTATTTATGAAAGGAGTAGATGACATGCCAGTCTTTCTCGATAGTACCAGAGATTCTGTTCATCAAATATTGAATGAAGGTGGGAAAATATATTCAGTAGTTACTGGTTCTCAATCACTTGCAGCTAACGAATACTTGGCATTGGAGCTTGCAAATCCGGCCGACTCAGATAAAATGATTGGCATCATTAGAATTGAAGGGGGTTCTACCGGCAATGTGAGCATTGATGTTTTGCGCAATGCCTCCATTAATGTATCCGGGATCTCATTAAACCCGCGTAATAGAAACTGGAGTTTTGCAGATGCTAGTAGCATAACTGCAGAATATGTTACTCAGGCCTCCGATCCTACTTCCGGAGGGGAGCTCCTGACTACGCTTGTTCACAGCGGTGGAACTCTATCAGTAAGTTACGATGGTGAGTATGTAATACCCGGTGAGTCAACAAACAAACAGTTCACCATTCGGGCTCAGAATGTTAGTAGCCAGTCTAATGTTGTTTCAATCGTTGTTACATGGATAGAAGTAATCAAAACGAACTAACTGCTTTGCCACGGGGTGCAACAAGGGGACGGCATGACAAGGGGGCGGTTCTTCTGTCAGGAGTTTTCCTGACAGAAGAACCGTCCCCTTGTCATGCCTACACTGCTGGGCACATTAATAATCCGGCGTTCCAGGCTTTCCGCCCCGCGCAGGTCCATATGCGGGCAGTGCTGAAACATGGGGAGTTGGGGCATAAGGGTCCAGGCCGGACGGGTCATGATTCCCTGGCTGTTGGTTAATTCAAGTAATTTATCCCTTTGAACTGAATATTCTTCATCAAGAAGCAAAACATTCAGCCAGTAATTGCTGTGAGCAAAAGCGTCCTCCTGGAATATCTCTACGCCAAAAACCTCAGCAAAAGCCTCCTGGTATCGTCTGGCAAGTTCCCTCTTCTGCTCGATGAAACCCGGCAACTGTTCCATTTGGGCACAACCCAGAGCCGCATTTATATTGGGCATCCTATAATTAAAGCCCTGCATATCATGGTGGAATGACCAGGGATGAGGAAGCTTGGCTTGAGTCGTTATATGTCTGGCTAAACTGGCCAGAGATTCATTGTTGGTCAATATGGCACCACCACCGCCGGTAGTAATAATTTTATTGCCGTTAAAGCTCAAAATGGCTGCCTGCCCTAGTCTTCCTGTGTGTTGTCCCTTATAATACGAGCCTAATGATTCGGCAGCATCTTCAATAATTTCCAGGCTGTATTTCTGGCATACCTCAAGCAGAGGATCCATATCAACCGGCTGTCCAAAGGTATGCATGGGCACCACAGCTTTTATGCGGCGACCAGTGATTTTATTAAAGCATCCTTCAGTCCTTATCTGCGCTATTTCATCCAGATATTTCTCCAGTTTAAAGGGATTCAATCCCAGTGTTCTTGCTTCGCAATCAACAAAATGCGGAATTGCCCCACAATAACTCACCGCATTGGCAGTAGCAATAAATGTCATGGCCGGGATCAATACCTCATCCCCCGCAGATACTCCTAAGATCAATAAACAGATATGCAATGCCGCACTGCCATTTACCACAGCTATGGCATATTTGACCCCGGTATATTCCTCAAGTTGCTTTTCAAAAAGGCTTACATACTCCCCTGACGAAGATACCCAGCCGCTATCCAAACATTTTTTGACATAGGTCCATTCATTACCATTGAAGAAAGGTTCATGCAGGGCAATATATTCTTGCCCGCCGGGTAAAACCATTTTCAAGGTCTTAATTATTCTGTCCAGGCTGAATTCTCTGTTCATAGGTTATAAATATTGCTCCGGTATCTTTTAAGATTTTCCGGATTAGCAAACCAGTCAATTGTCTCCGTTAATCCTCGCTGCAAACCTTCATACCCGGCATATTCAGGTTCCCAGTTGAGAATTCTTTTCGCCTTGCAGTTGTCAGCCCATAAGCGTTCGACTTCACTCTTTTCCGGGCGCAGGCGTATTGAATCACTTTGCATATCTATTCTTACCTGCATTATTTCCGCTATTGATTCAAACAGCTGAGCAATGGATATCTCATAATTACTGCCTATATTGATCACTTCCCCGATAGCAGCATCGGACTCGGCTACCGCCATAAATCCCCGCACCGTATCCTTGATGTAGTTGAAATCACGCGTGGGATTAATATTGCCGAGCTTTATCGTCTGTTGTCCGCTAATAATTTGGCTAATTATAGTAGGAATAACCGCCCGGGCGGACTGCCGCGGGCCATAGGTGTTAAATGGACGGATAATCGCTACCGGGGTATTGAACGAGTAATGAAAAGCCATGGCCAGCTGGTCTGCTCCAATCTTGCTGGCCGAATAAGGGGACTGACCCTGGAGCGGGTGTTCTTCATTTATAGGAACGTATTGGGCTGAACCGTATACTTCACTGCTGGAGGTATGAACTACTTTATCCACCTTCAAATGCCGGGCCGCCTGAAGAATATTTAAAGTTCCTTTGATGTTTGTTTCTATATAGGTGTCTGGCGAATGATAGGAATAAGGAATCCCAATTAAAGCTGCCAGGTGAATTACCACATCACAATCCCGCATGGCCTCTTGGACTCCATGCGGATCGCGTATATCCCCGGCAAATACCTCCAAACTATCCTGGATCTCCTGTGATACATGGTCCAGCCATCCCCAGGAATTAAAAGAATTATATTGAACCAAGGCTCGAACCTTATACCCAGATCTTATCAATTTCTCAACTAAATGTGAGCCAATGAACCCATCCGCTCCAGTAACCAGGATTTTTTTGTCGTTGAGCTTCACTTCATTTTCCTCCAGAATGTTCTAATCGATTTATTGATTCCAATGCAAAAACCCATGGTGTCCCTGAATAGCATTGAATAGAAACGATTGCTTTGCAATTCTGTCATTGCGAGCGCAGCGCGGCAATCTTATTCTGCTTCACACGCAAAGACACTATAGATTGCTTCGCTATCGCTCGCAATGACATTATGCTATCGCTCGCAATGCACGATTATTACTTTTTGCAGGGGAATCTTTATTGCAATATGTATATTCCTTAATCGTCTTTACTATCACCAATTCGAGCTTGTAAGAATAGTATGTATAGAATAGAGCGGAATTTTCCAATTGTTGCCCATAATTATATATGCAAAGACTTTACTCAATCCGGTCATTGCTTGCGCAGACCCTGAGGAGAGGAAGGGAAATCATTTGAATTCGCCATGGTATGAAAGCAATGAAGAGCCGGTTATCCGGCATAATTCTATGCGTTATAATAACAACCTCAACGAGGTTTTCAATCACCGTTTTATATTTGCCAATAGCACAGGCGACTTTCCCGCCGGTTGGCAGAAATACCGGGGGAGCAGAAGTGCTGAGTTTTCTTGGGAAGAAGCTGAAAATGAGGGTTTTAGTGTCAAGGTAAGAAACAGGACCGCTCATCAGATGGCCAGCATATGCCAGCAACGTGCATTTGCGGTGCCGGTTCACGAAAAACAAGTATGGGAAATCGGAGCTAAAATTAAGGTCAATCTTCAATTATGGGCCACCATTAAAGTCCACTTCATTTCTGATGCTTCCCGTATTTTAGGCAGCAGCCTGGATTTTCTCCTGGAGCCGGGAAGCGATTATTATTCCGGCATAGTAAGCGTTCCGGCAGATGTAGACTATGCCTATATAGAACTGGGCACTCAACAGCTAGGGACTCTGCGGATCGAAGATGTAGTCTTTAAACGGGTTTTTCCGGTGGGAAAGTATGACATCGATGCTCAAGGCAGAATTAATATCAATACTGTTGAAGTAATAAAAAGGATAGTGGACCCGGTTGAAATAAAGGGAGCAGTAGAGGTAAAAGGAATAGCCAATGTTCATGTACTAAAGAAAAGCATAGATTTTCTTGAAGACTTAATTACTGAACCGGTTTGTAAATATGCCAAGGTTCAAGATATTTCTCAGCTCAGCCTTTATTCATTTTTTGTTATTAACCAGGGACAGTCGGATGCTCTCATACAGGTGCAAATTAGCCCGGATGGAATTAACTGGCTGGATGACGGGCCTCAGATTCGTGTAGCCCCGAATAACAGTCAAGTACTGACCGCCAATTACTTTTTACGGTATATAAGACTTAGCTGTATAAGTGCCAGTCATAAGGCTACTAATCTGAAAATCTATTTCCAGGCCCAGTCCTAATATACTACCCCAAATACCTCTGTTGCTATTCTTACCAGTTCGGGATCAAATTGGGTTCCGGCACAGCGTTGGATTTCGCTCCAGGCTTCTTCGACACTAAAAGCTTTTTGATATGGCCGCCCGGTAACCATAACATCCTGGGCATCGACAATAGCTATAATTCGTGAGATAACAGGAATCTCCTCACCTTTCATGCCCATGGGATATCCGCTCCCATTCCAATGCTCATGGTGATGCAGAATTGCTTGGGCTACAGGTGCCATTTCCGGTGAACTGATAGCAATCCGATAGCCTACCTCAGAATGCTTTTTTACATATTCCCATTCTTCCGGGGTTAGCTTTTGCGGTTTATCAAGAATATTATTGCTTATAGCTATTTTGCCAATATCGTGCAAAGCAGCTAGCAAGCGCAAATTATCCATTTCACTATCCGGGAGATTGATGGCCTGCCCGATCTTCCGGGCCATACCCTCCAGACGTTGACAATGCTCCTTGCTTTCATGGCTTCTGGTCCAAAGCGTATTCTCCAGAGAACTCAAAAAGGAACTGCGAATGCTCCGGCTTTCCAACAATTTATTACGATACATTTTTTCCTCGGCTTCTTTAATGACATCCATCATGTCCTGGTCAGACGAATATTTGCTGGCCAGGCCGAGTGAAATAATCGTCTGGATCGGCAGGTCATTAATGTACCTGCAACTGCTTTTTACCCGTTCCAAAGCTCGCACAGCGGATATGCTGTCACAGCGCGGTAAAAGGATAATAAACTCGTCCCCCCCCCAGCGGGCAGCAATATCTTCCTGGCGACATGATTTTTTCAGTACATCAGCCACCGCAATGAGAAGCTTATCTCCCTCATGGTGTCCCAAAGCATCATTAATCAATTTCAGCCCGTTTACATCGCCCATAATCAGGCTTATCGGCAACTGGCGTTCAGTATCGATGCGTTTCAATTCTTCTTCAAAATAAGCCCGGTTATATAGTCCGGTTAGCTTATCATGAAAACTTAAATATTTTATTTCTTCCTGGGCCTTTTTTAACTCTGTAATATCCTTTGTTACAAAAAGCAAGTGCGGGCTGCCATCCATATCGATTATCTCCGTGGAGAAGAGAAACGGTTTTATCTGCCCGTATTTAGTACGGAACTTGATCTCATCGCTGCGGCGTATGTATCCATGTTCACGAAGTTCTTGAACCATAAGATCGCGTTCTTGAGGATTGATCCAAATATCCAAATCAAAAACGGTACGTCCAATTACCTCATGCCGTTCATATCCGGTAGTTTCCAGAAAAGCATCGTTTACTTCAACATATCGCCCTTCCCCAAGGCTGGTGATGGTAATGGGATCAGGATTGCACTGAAAAGCCTTGGAAAATCTTTCTTCAGACAACACCAAGGCAGCTTCGGCCAGTTGGCGATATATATCTGCTGCTTCCAGTTCGTTGATACGATGCCTGAGCTCGGTTAGTTCATCTATGAGCTGCTCTTTTGTTTTATTATCATCGTTCATTATTTCTACCTGCTTTCTATGATTAAAACTCTATGATTATAATATGTTATATACTGGTTATAAAGGAATTTTATCATCATAATTCGTAATCCTCAACCCTTCCAAACTCAGACCAGATCATATTATGTCAGTAATACCTCCTCAACTCCCCTGAGGATTAAGAAAAAGAAAGCAATCACAATTATTGATATTTTTCAGAACTCATTATACAATGAAGCTACCAGGAAACAGCGTAAGCTAAAGTACTGGAATTACCCTGAAGCTAGGGGCTGCAGGAAAGAGTTCTTTTCAATCTCACAAACTAATTCCTGGCAATGATGCTCTCAAGTATTATTGCAGTTCCCAAAAATTCAGTATAGGTGCAAAGCCTAAACGGTAATTACAGGACTAGGAATCAGGTTGGAGAGAGAATGAAAACAGCATACTTTTCAAGCAAGATTCTAGTTGGGCTTTGGGCGAAAGCATAAGGTTCAGTTAGAAGAACAACCCCCTAAAGGGAGCGGTGCCAGATGGGGTCCAGTTTTATACTTGGAACCAAGGGTAAAACCTAAGGCAGCCGGTTATCAGGGTAATAAATACCAAAAGGAGGTACTGCATAAGTGATCAGTACCACACAAACCTAGAGGGCCAACACTATCAAGTATAGTTGTTGGCCCTCTGCTATTCTGCCATACTTTATTGCTCAAGGCTGTACCTTCCATGTAAATATTTGCAGGTCTTGAAGTCGAGGATTTTTAATTAAGGCACAGTTATTCTTTCCTTCCCTTTATCCACCTCCACCAAGGATTTTTGCTTCCAAGAGATCATGTGGATATCTACCAATAAATGTTTTAAAATGTAATGGAAGCTCTATTAGAGCAAGGGCAGAGGAGGTTTTAACATGGAGTACAATTTCAGAAGAGTAGGTCAAGAGGACGGCGTAAAGGTAATTGATATATTTAACTATTACATAGAGAACAGCTTTGCGGCGTTTCCTGAAAAGAAGCTGAGCCATGATATTTTTCAACCTTTATTGGAAATGGCCAAAGGATACCCGTTTTATGTCATTGAACATGAAGCTAACGGGGTAATTGGCTTTGGTTTTATGGGCAGATACCATCCATCAGAGGTATTTAATAGGGTTGCTGAATTGACTTATTTTATATTGCCCTCATATACCCAGAAACGCCTGGGAACCAGGCTATTTAATATCCTGACCAATGAAGCCAAGGAACTGGGAATTGAAACCCTGCTGGCCAGCATTACCTCACTTAACAAGAGCAGTATTGATTTTCACCTATCGCATGGATTTACAGAATGCGGAAGGTTTTCAAGAATAGGCAGAAAAAATCAGACCGATTTTGATGTAGTCTGGATGCAAAAGTTTATTTAAATCAAGGTTTGATACAAGCACCCGGATGGAAACTTGTCAAAAGCAGACCAAGACAGAAAAGATAGTTTTGATTATTTGTTAATGATTACATAATGATTATATAACTCCGTTATTATTTAATGCTAAAAGATTAAAACTATAACGAGGCGAAAAGATGCCCCCCGCTAAGCGTTCGGGTTCCTATTAACAAAACAGACGGCGGGTTCTAATCACCCGCCTCGCTGCAGCGGTGCGGAAGAAACTACTCCACAGTTTCTTTCGATGCTTAAAGCTAATTTAATTTGACATTAGGAAACTGCTATACCAGGCAGTTTCTTGCTTTTAGGGGGATTTACAAGTTTTGGGTGAATATTTTGATTTTTTCAAATTTATATGACTATTTGTTTCGGAAACTTTGAATTATAATATATAATAATATAACAATCTCTCCAAAATAATCTATTCTGTTAAACCTCTATATAATATCACCACTATTATTTATAAATGTAAAATATAAGAAATAAGAATCGGTTTGCAATAATTGTGTATTGGGAGGCGATAGATTAATGAACAGAGTCGATGATAAGAAAGCCTTGATTCTAATTGCTGATGACCAAGAATTTATGCGATCTATAATACGCAATGCATTAAATACGGATGAATATGATGTAATTGAGGCGGAGAATGGCGAAGAGGCTGTCAAACTATTTGCTGAATACAAACCGGATATAGTTCTTATGGATGCAATAATGCCATTAATGGATGGATTTGAAGCTGTTAAACGAATAAGGGAATCAGAGGTAAGTGAAACTACGCCCATTTTGATGATAACTGCCTTGGGCGATGCCCATTCTATAAATGAAGGATTCAAAGCCGGGGTCAACGATTTTATTCAAAAGCCACTAAATGTTGATATATTAAACCGCCGCATTTCGGTGCTGGTTAAAGAACTAAACAACAAAGAGAAACTGCGTCAAAGCGAAGAACGTTTTCGCCTGTTGGCTGAAAATGCCCGTGATTGTATATTGATACTGCAGTTCAAACCTTTTTATAAATATATTTATATAAGTCCTGTAATAAAAAGTATAATTGGTTATGATGCAAAGGATTTCTATGAAAATCCTTTTTTGTTTAAGAAAATTGTATTGGATGCCGACCGGCATTTATTTGCGGCGCGCAATTTGGAAACAGCAAGCTTTGAAATGGCGGTGGAAGTTCGCTGCCTGCATAAAAATGGTACGGTTGTTTTTTTGGAAATTCAATATGTACCATTGTTCGGGAAAGACCATCAAATGACCGGTTTACAAATTATATCCAGAGATATTACTCAACGCAAAAAAGATGAGGTTAGGAAAAGGATAGAATTAACCCAAAAGGTATTATATGAGACAGTTACCGCGCTATCTGCTACCATCGAAACCAGAGATCCTTACACTTTCGGGCACCAGGAAAGGGTTGCCAGACTTGCGGTTGCGATTGCTCAACAACTGGGTTTGGCTATTGATCAGATTGAAGGCATTAAGGCAGCAGCTTTACTGCATGATATCGGCAAGATACATGTTCCAGCCGAGTTTTTAAGTAAGCCCGGAAAGCTTTCTGAACCCGAGTTTGCTTTTATAAAGACGCACGCCAAAATAGGCTATGAAATATTAAAATCCATTCGTTTTCCCTGGCCGGTAGCGCAAATAGTATGTCAACATCATGAACGAATGGACGGTTCCGGCTACCCCTATGGCTTATCAGGAGATCAAATACCGATTGAAACCAGAATAATTTCGGTAGCTGATGTGGTTGAAGCTATGGCCAGCCACCGTCCTTATAGGGTAGCCCTGGGAATCGAACAGGCACTGGAGGAAATTTTACACAATGCCGGTCGTTTTTATGATCCCCAGGTGGTGTATACCTGTATTGACCTGTTCACGAAAAAAGATTTTAAGCTTTATACATAGTAAGAAGAATAAGGCGTAAGGGATAAGGTGCGTGGCTCAGGTATTTTCATGATTATCCTATTTACACTAAATAAGGTTCAGAACCTTATCCTTTTTTTATCAGCCCAGATCTTTACGGCGATTCTTAATATATTTTTCCAGTTCCGCATAAAAGTTCTCTCTGGTTCCTGCCATGATAATAAGCATCAGTCTTCCATCGTTCTCTACTATTTCATAAGCTAAGACTTTTTATTTTTAGGTATTTTAAGCTTGATAGTGGTGCCCGGGGTTAGTCCATTTGTCAAAACATAAAAAATATTTGAATAGATTTGTAATGATTTTAAGCAAATTTTCGTATATATATCAGGTTTAATTCAGAAATATTAGTTACACTGAATTGCAAACAATTCAAAAAGCTGGTGAAATAATGTTTAATGGATTTTCTAGAAGAGATATTTATGAGTCTTTGGGGACTGCTGTTGGAATCGGTTTGGTTACCTACATATTCGCCTTGGGAATATTTCTAATCGTTTAATTTATTTAGGTTTACTGCTGATGATAATTTTCTATTAATCCGTTTGGAAAATGAGGCATTTGCCCCGATTAGAATATTATCTGAAAATGTTTCGGCCTTAATCGAATGCCTGGCAGTTATTAATGAAAATGTTGGATTATTTAAGTAACATCCATTTGACTAAAATTCCATAAAAATTGCTGTCGCATCATCATGTGTTTTCAATCGCTTTAGAACAGCTTTTTCTTTATCGTCATTTTCTATGGCTCTAAGCTTATCAACCAAAGCATGTATTCCTATATTTTTTATTTCATCCATCAATGCACTTCTCTGATAAAATCGATCCAGCGGACTGAGCCCATCACTAGAGATCAGACAACTTTCCAGAATTTCGCGCGGATATACTTTATGAATTCCTTTAAAAACCGCTGTTACATCATGGCTCAAAATGTAATAGCCTTCCTCCGTATTCATCTTCATGCGATTTTTTTTGAGTAGAGACCATTCCTCTTCTGTAAAATCTTTAAACACGCACGATTTTTCCCGCTCACTATTTCTAGCCATAAGTTCTATCACTTGTGCATCTAAACACTTGATTCGTTCATCAGTCAAAATCTCGAGTACGCCATCTTTACGCTTGAGTGAAATTTCAACATCACCTAACACATAACACTCAAAATGCATTGGATGTATTCTGATGATCGCCAGTGAAGACGAAACCTGTTCTAACTTGGATAATTGTTCTACCGGTTTATAAATAGCAAAAGCTTCATTAAAAGCAATTATGCCTTTTTCGATAATGTCTTCGAGGGGCCGTTCCAGTTCATCAAGATTGGCGATCAAATACCGTTCCCACCATTTCACCATCCAAACAACATCGTTTTCAGCAGGTGTAAAATTATTATTAGTCAATGCTGATGCTCCATCCATGACAAAAGCAGCATAATGGGTGATACCGTAAATATCCTCATTTGCAGCCTTGATTGAATGTGTATAAGCTTCGGTTATCATTTCCAGACTCCTTTACTCCACTAGTGATTGTAGATTTTTAATTAAACTTGCTCCAATAAATGTAATTGCCAATACCAGAGCTCCATAAGCCATGGCCAATCCGATATCAAATTCAAACATACTGTTTACCATTGCTATTGAAATAGGCCGGTTCGAAGCTGTGTAGAGAAAAGCCGAAATCGTATATTCGCCCAAACTCCTAATAAATACAAGTAAGAGTCCAGCCCATATTCCAGGCGCGATTAGTGGAAATGTAATCTTAAAAAAAGTCTGCAGACTGCTGGCCCCTAAATTTACAGACGCTTCACCATATTCATTTTTTAAACGTTCATAAGACAATGTAACCGATCTGACCGCCAACGGAACTTGACTAACAAAATATGCAAGCGGCAACAAAATCCAAGTCCCTAAAAGGGTCGTGCTGAAACCATTAATCATATTGATCGCGATGGCACTCGCTGGCATGGCAAACGGCAACATAACCAGGAACTCTAAAATTGGCTTCGTTCCAGACTCTGTTTTGGCCATGATATATGAAGTCGGAACAGCAACAGCGATAGCCGCCAGAGCTGCCAACACAGCCATTTGTATACTGTTGGCAAAAGGCATAAAGCTGCGGGACTTGGAAAGAATCACAATATAGTTCTCCAGGCTAAATGCTCGCGGATAGATATCTATCATCCATGTACCTGGCTTAACAAAAGATAAAAATACAATAGTCACTATTGGCAAAATGATCATTAGTAGCAGAAAAATTGCTGTAAATGACATAATCCATTTGACCAACGGGTTATTGATCTTCACGTATTCCATTGTCGATTCTCTAACAGCAGATATAAATGAAGCCTTTTTTTCGTAATGTCTCGCAATCCCCAAATAACTTATCGCAAATAAAGACAACACTATCACTTGAGCAGCCGCCAGTTCCATATACATATTGGCTTTGGCGAGTAAAATTTGAGTCGTTAGCACTTTATAACTACCGCCTATAATATTGGGTGCAGCAAAAGAACCGATTCCTGTCATAAAGGTCAAGATGCTGGAACTAATCAGGGCCGGCTTGATATACGGCAATATAATGGTCATAAAGACATTCAATGACGACGCGCCCAGATTCTTACTGGCTTCTATGACTGAGCGATCCAATTGCTTTATTGCCACAGAAACATTCATGTAAAAATAAATATATTGCGTATATGCATGGACCAACAATATTCCTTTTAGTCCGCCAAAATGATAGATTGGTTCGTCCAATCCAATTATAGATTCTATGCTCTTAGTAATCAGACCGCTTTCTCCATATAATTGTACAAAAGCAAATACGATAATGAGTCCTGGAACGACCAATGGCAACATCAAAACTCTATCCAGGGTTTTCTTAAACGGAACATCAAAATAATGAACAAAGAAAGCTAAAAACGTTCCTATCAGGCCGCATGTTAAAACTGTCAAAAAGCCAAGATATAATGTATTTTTTATGGCAATAAGTGAGCCCGGGGTTTGAAACAAATATTCGTAATTTGCAAAAGAAACGCCTAGGTCAGTTTGAAAACTGACCATAAGCGTTCTAATTGCTGGGAACAAAATAAATATACCCAGAACTAATAATAAACAGATTTTAGGGACTAATTTCATTTTTTAACATCTTTAACAGAGTCTTTTATTTCCGTGTCCCATTTCTGCATCCATTCAGACTGTTTTAGCGCAAGCGCAGCCCAGTCAACATCCATGACTTTGAAAGTCATTTCGCGCATCCAGGCTGGTGAATCTGCATAAGCATCTGGATTAGTAGGCATTCTGTTAAAATCATTAGCCAAACGACTTTGAATCTTGGCACTGCCGGCAAATTCTACAAAAGCTTTGGCAGCCTCGGGATGGGGTGCGTTTTTAATTACTGCGATACCGTCGGTGATAACAGGAGAACCACTCGCACAATCAATAATTTCTATAGGAAGATTATTTTTAGTTTTGTTGTCAATAATATCATTCAAAGTCGAAAAACTTATGCTGGCTTCTTTTCTGCCAATTGCCTGCATCATCAAGGAACCGCTGTCAAAATATTGCTTGGTGTTTTTATCCATCGCCTTCATAAATGCCCAACCTTCTTGAAGGGCTCCTTTTCTCTCATATTGCTGCAATAAAGCAGTATACATGACTCTTGCAGATGATGATAAAGCATTTCTGAATGCCAGTTGTCCAGCATATTTTTCGTTACCAAGATCGGACCAGTCTTGGGGTAAATTTTCAGGTTTAACTACTTCCGTGTTATAGAATAAAACAACCGGTGTTTTGATGGTTCCAAACCAGTAATTTTCGCTATCTTTGAATAAAGTATCCAACTTCGATCCCCAAGTTGGTGCAAACGGTTCAAATGCTTGCTGAGCTTTTAAATCCATAAACACAGATGAAGCTCCCCCATACATAACATCAGCTTGCGGGTTGTTCTTTTCGGCATTAACGCGCTCGGCTAATTCGCCTTTCAAGTTTATGTATTCCACTTTGACTCCAGTTTCTTTCTCAAACTCAGTCGCTACAATTTCAAGCATGTCTTCACCGTGAGTTGAATAAATCACAACTTTTTCTTCTAATTTTGCAGTCTTATCCGCTGCCTCTTCTTTAGCACATCCTACCACAGAAAATCCCAAAGCCATTATAAGCAACAAGGCAAATACTCTTTTAATCTTCATTCTGCTCATCTCCCCTTTATATGAAATTTCTATCCTAAAACATAGCATCAGCAATTTTTAAGCAAATAAATTAATTCATTTTTTCGATAAGCTTAATCCTCCTTGTATTCATTTTCCAAACAAAAGACTTTTGGAACAGATCACTTAAAAAAACATCCTTTAGCGCTGCTCAGATATGTGACCTCATTCTTATCCAAGATTTCTAATTATTCTATCAATTAATATAATATATAACAAATAACATTAGGTTATAGATGAAGCAATATCATATTTGTCACTGGCAAATGCTAGCTTATAACTAAAAAGCCTACCGAATAACGGTAGGCGAATGTTTCTGATCAAGAGCAGTGTTGGAAAAGCCCCACTCCTTAGCCAGAACCGGATAAGCTCTGACCTATGATCATTTATAGTTTATGAAATACATAGTTTATCCTCAAATACCACTCATTTAATGGCTAATTTTTACAGCGTGCTGCGTTTTATCATATTAATCCGAGCTATCGTCAAGAGACATTAACCGATAACTTGTACATCCTGATAAAATCGTTCAAAACTTAAAGGACATTTTGCCCTTAGTGCATCAATGTCCATATTTTCCGCGATATCCTTAAACGTTTCTCTATTTGCCAATGTGTCTGGATATTGATCTAATACTCTTTTCATGTATTTTTTTGGATGCTTACTGGCTGGATCGTTTTCATCACCCCAGATTAATTCCGGCTTTGGCGGTAATGCAGGATTAGTTGGCGTATGCCCAAAGCATGTAGCAAAAGCAGTCTCATCTGCCAACAACCATGACTCAATCATTTTTAGAGGGATCATCGGAATTGAAGACTCACTTCTTTCTGCATTAAACAGCTCAAAGCCATGGCTAATCTCCGCATAAACCTCTCTAAATCTTTTTCTTGCATTGACGGCAGTATTAGAGGAAGAAGTACTCCTGTCAGCATCAACATAACAAATTATATGGTCAATGTTCATTGATCTAGCAATTAGACATAGTGCATAAGCCTTATACCCATGGCCTTTTAAACCCTTGCCCCCGGTTCTTTGTATTCTTTTCTTCTTAATATCATCTCTAGTAGCATAATCAAAGACAATTTCTACATTGATTGATTTTCTAATTATCGGCTGAACCGGACCTTCATCCCATTCATCTGAAGCATATCTTCTACTTCCGTAGTCTGTAGGCCCCTCTCCACACAACAATACCCTTTTCGTCATCTTTGTTTTTCTCCCAGCATTTTTTCAATTATCTCCTTTTCATTCATATTGATCCATACTTCTCCGGGGTACATATACTCTAATTCATCGCGCATAGCCTGGGTTGAAAACATAGGATGACCATTAACTAATCCGTCCCGGTCTCTCCACATAAAAACAATACTTTCCTCAGGGAAATAATCCAACATTACTGAATTATGAGTGGTTACCACAATCTGCCGGTGTTTGGATTCACTCATTTCTTTTAAATCATGGACAACTGGACCTGCCAGGTAGGGGTTAATTCCGTCTTCAATTTCATCTAACAAGATTATTCCGGATGCTTTATCAATTTCTATCAGTGCAGATATAGCAAGCATTCTCAAAATACCATCACTTACATGTGCAGGATTAATTGTAACCGTCTTTGCTTCTGGTCTAAAATTCTCAGAGACTTTAATTTCAATCCATCCTGGGCGACCTTTTACTTCCGTATCAACATCATCGATAAATGGCACATAGCTTTGCAAGCGATTACTAACATTCTTTTTCTGCTCTATTCCCAAACCGTGAATAAAGGCAGCCAGTTTTTCTCCGCCCATTCCTATTGAATCCGCATCTCCACGGCTGCTTTTTCTCATCTTTTCCGTAGATAATAACTCGAACGAATCAGAGGCAGCAAAAAACTCGTTTAATGCTACCAGTGCCGGAAATTTGAACTTATCTCTTGATATATCAATATTCTTCAAAAATGAGCTAGTCATATTTAGTGGTGGGATAATTTCTTCTTTATTTTCCTGGAAATTAAATCTGCTAATCCCCTGAGAAGTTACCGATAACAATATTTGCTGTGTATTTTTGTTAGTTATCTTTTCGTTTATTACCAGAATTTTTTCTTTTGTCTTTACGGGATTTAGCGTAAATTCCCACTCTATTTCTTCCTCATTTGAGCTAACATCCAGTCCAAAAAGAATTCTAAATACCATATATTTGTTATTATTGGTCTTGGATTTCAAATCGTAGGCGGACCAATTTCGTTTATCTAAATAAGCATCAATGTCCATTCTAGAGAAATTGGCTATTAAATCTAAGGCTTGCAGGACTGAAGTCTTACCGCTACCGTTGGCTCCGATTAACACAGTTAATGGCTTCATCTCAATACGAAAATTATTTAATGCTTTGAAATTATCAATATATAGCGACTTAATCAAGTATTCACTTCCTTTCAGACCCTTTTGCTCTTCTTTATTGTTACCTATCTATGCGACTAAGAAGCATATGTTAAAATCCTACTAGCTTGGCTTTTGATATTAGTATACACGAAATCAATTTATTTCCAATGCCTCCGGTGTATCGAAAACACTAGTCAAACCCCCATCTATACAAAA
>JAQUXM010000158.1 GCA_028692415.1 Syntrophomonadaceae bacterium
TGCGGTAATGAAAGTTGAAGCTGGCAAAATAGTGCATTGTGATATCAAGCTGGGGTTAAAAAATGAGGAGCAGGCGGAGGTTCTTGCTGGTCTGCAAAAAGGCGATATCGTAGTGCGTGACGCCAGCACGGATATAAAGGATGGCAGCCGGGTCAAAGCGTTGAAATAATAACTCAACTTTCGTAGTTGACATATTATGCGACACAACTAAATTGTCATTGCTGAGGCAACGCTTCTCCTTTGTCATTGCTATGAAAACAATAACGGCAAGCGAGCTCCAATTCTGTCATTGCGAGCGCAGCGTGGCAACTTCTCCCCCCGCAGGTACAACAGTACCTCGCCCGGTCAATGCCGCGAAAACAAATATGATATTCCGTTTTCGTTCATTGTGGTGGGTTAATACCCGTGAGAATTGCGAGCGGTAGCGAAGCAATCTAAAATGACTTGGCGATGGATAGATTGCTTCGCTACTGCTCGTAATGACATATAAGATAGCTCGCGATGTTCGTCAATATGGGATTTTAAACAGTTTATTTTATTGCTTTTTCGGGCTTTCAGCCTATTCTTTTGGTCAGAAAGTTGAGATAATAATTTGCAGAGAAAAGGCTCCTTGAAAACCATTGTCAGCTCTCGGTAGCTTATAATTGCTTGGAGGGTTAAAGTTCTTCCAGTTTCATTACCGGTATCTCTTTTATTACAGTAAGCCGGTAATCATTGGTCAAAAATACCTCTGCCTGGTGAATGATGGCTGTGGCAAGATGAATAGCATCAGGCATCTTAAAATTGTAAACCGCTCTCAGCCGGGCCGCCTCTTCCGCCACTCGGTCATCAACGGGATAAATCGTTAGATGTGGCATCTGAAACATAAGCTTAATCTGGTCCAGGGCTGCCCAATTGCCCTCCTGGTAAGGTTTAACCGCACATTCTGCAAATGACATTACCGATGCAATCAACTCCAATCTACCTTGATTGGCAGCGGCGTCAATCAAAGGAACCACTTTTTCTCCTAAGGGCTCATGGGAGAATAGAGCGATAAAAACGTTGGTATCAAAGGCAATGCGATTGTTGTTTTGCATAAAACTTTCTATTCCCATGCTCTTTCCCGCTCTTTCTCTAAATACTCCAGAGGATTATCACCCCAGGCGTCCTGGCAGCAGCCATAAGCAGCCAATGCCCAGTTCTGTGGTTTTTTCATAATAGAAATACGACCATTTCTATCGCTGGTCATTAGTAAAATATCTCCTGGTCTCACCTCTGCCTCTTGACGAATGCGCAGCGGGATAACCACTTGACTTTTCACGCCTACTTTTACCTCTTCAACTACTCCAAACACAAACCCACCTCCTTGCCAGATTGTATTTCAATTATATTCAATAGTAAGACGACATACAATATAGTAAGAAAAAACACTAAAACAAATTACAATGATAGAAAAATCAACCAGGCAGAACAAGCTGTTGGATCAATATATATGCGATTAAACGATAAACAAAGCTCCAGCGTGTCTTGCTACAAATGGGTAGGCAAGTTATCAGGTACATCGTAATACAATCCGAGTTATTCATTAACGTAGCTATTGTTTTGGGATTTGGATGCATATAAATTACAGGATAGTCAATTTCATCATATTCGGTTCTGATTGGGAATGCCAGTTTTTCTTGCTCAATAGAGAATTGTGCATCGACCCCATTTTTATTTCCCCGGGCATCCAACCTTATCCAGCGTCCCAGTGATTTGAGAAATCCAGCGTTCAAAGCATGTATGCAATAACCGGTATCCGGTGTATCTCCCAAGGTAATCCGCTGATAACAAAATCCGGTAGGAATACTCTGGCTTCTTAAAAGGGCTGCCAACAGGTTGGATTTTGCATAGCAAATACCCTCTGCAAAGCAAATTACTTCAGATGCTTTGCAGGTAACCCGGGAGCTTTGTATATCCCAGGAATGAGCAATATTATCCCGGACAAATTCAAAAGCAGTTTTAACCATTTTTATTTCAGTTGCCGGATGAGGAAAAAATTCCTTTGCCTTCCTGATAATTAAGGGATGATTATAATTTATACCTGAATCCGTGAAATAAAATTGTAAAACATCTCGTAAATACAAGCAAAACGCGATAAAATAGAGCAAATGAGGTATAAACCGCATTTAATTTATTCACCCGAGGTGTTGAGCTTGAAATTTACTATTGAATATACCGATCTTGATATAACCCCCAGCGGAGGTCTGCCGCTAGTTGGTCATTTATTGGACAAATGTTCTTTGGAAGCAGAAGGGAAATAAATACCTAACGTGTACACCTTTTTTATCGCAATCCTCTAATTTAGAAGCCTCTGGTCATATGTGTGAATATTTTTTTAGATGGATTATCTGTTGGAATTTTCTATCTGAATATGACCAGGAATGAAGAATAGAATACAAAAATGGTGGAGGAAAGCAGGCTGATGAGGCCAGAAGGCTTCTACTTAAGTCTGCTTTCAGAAAACGTTTAACCTTAAGATGAAAAAATTGTCTCCAAAAAATGAGTATTTAATAATTTTAAAAGGAGTTGATTCAATGAAGAAAATATTAATGATAATTACTAGTCTAGTTATTTTACTTCCATTGCTTTTATGTGGCTGTTCTTCAGAAACTCCGACAACTTCGACGCCAGCTACACGGATAATTACTGACCTTATTGGAAGAACAGTTGAAATACCTGATACAGTGGACAAAGTAGCAACCTTTGTCGGTCCATCTTATGATAAAGTCTTCATGCTCGGGGAAAAAGATAAGGTTGCCATGGTAGGCTTTCCTCAGAGCCCCTGGGCTCAACTTCTAAACCCTGATTTAGCAAATATTCCAACAGCAACCAACGCTAAATCCCCCAATATCGAAGAGCTTGTAAAGCTGGATATAGATGTGGTCTTTACCTGGGATACTGCTGAGCCGCTTCAAGCAATGAGCAATGCTGATATTCCAGCACTTGCCGCACTTGGTTCATCTACGACTCCTACCAGCGCAGAAATGTATGTTGATGCGATGAAAAAAGAGGTGAATCTTTGTGCCGAGGTATTAGGTTCGGATGCCCAAACCCGTGCTGCTAAATACTGTAACTATCTGGATAGCGTAATCGAGCGAGTTACTTCGGTCACATCTAAGTTAGCGGATAATGAGAAGCCCAATGTATATTACATACGCGGACCAGAAGTTCTTTCGACCCATGGCAAATACTCAAACACTCGCTGGTATGTCGAAATGGCAGGGGGCAATATGGTTAAGACTTGGAGCAAGGTATTCCCTTGGTCGATATTGAGCAGGTTATTGCCTGGGATCCGGACATCATAATGATGGGTAGGTTGAATTCCGCAGAACCTGTGCTGAGTGATCTGGCTTGGTCGGAGATTAATGCCGTGAAGACGGGCAAGGTCTATGTTAATCCTCAAGGTGTTTTCTACTGGGATTACGGTACAGAAGGCCCTCTTTTTCTTTTATACTTAGCCAAGACTTTCCATTCTGACAAGTTTGCTGACATTAATATGGTAAAGGAAGTTAAGTACTTCTACTCTGATTTCTATAATTACAAGCTTACCGATGAACAGGCAAATAAAATACTGCAACATTTGAATCCATAAGAGAAAGCCCCGTATTGCTAATGGAAAGGATGTTCTATTTGGTGGTATCAACTTGGAGGTATCACGTGGCGAAGTCTTTTGCATACTTGGCGCTAACGGTTGTGGCAAGACCACCCTGCTACGGTGCTTGAGTGGTAGCTTATATTTGCATCGGGGATTTGTTCGTCTGGGCAAAAGCGATCTCAGAAGTATGAAGCCGGATGCTATAGTCAAAAAAATTGGTTTTATCTTTCAGGAGCATGAAATACCCTTCCCTTACTCGGTTATGGAAATAGTCTGTATGGGACGGGCACCACATCTCAGTCTTTTCGGTTCGCCTTCGAATGGCGATAAAGAAATTGCTGAGGAAGCGCTAAGTAGTATTGGCATGTTACATTTGAAGGATAAACCTTACACTCAGGTGAGCGGAGGAGAAAGACAATTAATTCTGATTGCCAGAACACTAGCACAACAACCCGATATCATAATGATGGACGAGCCAACGTCGCACCTAGATTTCAAGAACCAGATTATTATTTTGCAAATTGTAAATCAGCTCGCACAGCAAGGGATAGATGTGTTAATGACCTCACATTTTCCCGACCACGCCCTTCTTTTTTCCAGTCGGGTAGCTCTAATGAAAGAAGGCAACTTTCTTAATGTTGGCAAACCAGAAAATGTGATAACCAATAGAACCCTTGAGGAAATTTATGGTATAGGGGTAAACGTTATTTCCGTGAATGATCCCTCTACCGGGAAAGAGCTTAAACTATGTGTACCAAAAACAAGTAGCGGAAAATAAGTTCCTACTCCTACTTGTGCTATGCTAGGAAGCGGGAATCTCTGGTTTAATTATTCTATGCAAGGGCATAGAATATCAACTGCCACGTCAGACAATGGCTAATTGGGTACTGACTGGTGATATTATAATGTGTGATTATAGCTTAAGGAATATATATGAAGTATAGTGCGACATTTTCAAATTCTCCAAAACTATAAAATCGCGACAGATTAAAATTCCATATTTAAGTTACATTGCTATATGAATATGTCGTTAAGCGCGGCATATTATTTTTTCTTACCGAGAAGTTTGTAAAATATTAACCATAGGGGTCCAGGTTTCACATCCTATTTTTTTGAGCTATTTTTTCGGAATCGACTATGGATAAAAAACCTTGGGTATTATCCTGTAGTTGACCCTTGGCAAACATTTATCACCTCTGTAAAAATATATGGGAAGATTTACATAATATTAGTGCTATAAAATCCGAGCAAATATTATATTTATGCTAATTATAATGATTAGGTAATGTCGGAAAATGATGGATTAAGACAGTAAGAAGTTAAATGTGCTTAATAATGCAACTGCTCAATAATAAAGAAGCATTATTCTGATTTTCCATTCATCCAGGCTTATCTGTGTGTGAAATAAAGAAACCTAATAAACCAGAATTACTCGCCGCAAATAATAAGATATCATCATAAAACAAAATCCTGCATACATAAGTAACATGTTTAATATATAAATGCAGGAGAAATCCATGAATAATAATGTCAATATTATTGGTGAATATGAACAAGCCCGAAGTT
>JAQUXM010000033.1:0-6485 GCA_028692415.1 Syntrophomonadaceae bacterium
CTCCGGGATGAGATCATATGAAATATTGATGCCGGTTTACACCCAACCCGGCTCTCTGAAATCAAGGAATTCCTTATGTTAGTTCCCTTCATAGCCCTTTTTCATATTCAATTAGTAATTATCTATAATTCCAAAAATATGTTTCCTGCTTCTTTAAGCGGTCAGGTTTCTATTAAAATAACCAGCGGCGGGTTCTAATCCCCCCACCTCGTTGCAACAGTGTATTGAAACTGCTCCGCAGTTTCTTCCGATGCTTAAAAGTATATTTAATGCTTAAGGTGCTGTCAATATAATAATCTAATGTTTTCCCCTTTTTTTTGCTCCACTTTACGAATATATTCCTTAAGATTAAGATTATTCCTGCGGCCGCTTAGATACCTTTTCTTTTCTTTCTGTCGAATTCTTTTAAACAAAGCCCATAATAATCTTCTGCCTTCTTCAGTTTCCGAGGCTTCCGACGGACTCATTCCCGATAAGGTAGTTAAATGGGAATTGTACCACTTGTTAAGATATATTTCTTTAAGAATCGATTCCAGTTGGGGAAATTCCCTTTTGACATCGATCGTCAAGACATCAAAAATGCTGTCAATCTTGAGTTCTATCCCATCAAATTCAAGGTAATCGTACATATTATGTTCAAAATTCTGCCGGGCCAGATTCATATCCCGCTCACCAAAAGTAGATAGCGTAACCCAGTTGGGACCAAGAACATATTCGGCAAAGAAGCCGGGCTCGCCACAACAGTCATCAAACTGGTAATAGATCTGACATTCTTCCGAAATCTCAAAATCCAGGTTTTTTAACTTTTCAATTCGTTCCCTGACTTGATTACTATCCTTAACCAGATAGCGAGCACAGATTAGACGCATCCCATCTTCGGATATAAGATCTTCCTCACCCAGCAGGATATCTTCAAAATTAATATAGCGTCCACCCAGATAATTGCAGGCGTTCAAAAAACTTACTTCGTATTCACCCCGGCAAAGTACCGGCACGTTACTGGCAGCGGTTAAAATATCATGAAAATCGAGGATGGTCGAAGGTTCACGAGCGATTACCACAAATTCGTCACCGTTTAAAACCAGATCAGCAATAACTCCGCTCAGCAACGATACCCCATGATTAAAATCATCCTCATGGGAACTCACCCGCATATGCATGCCCCCGGGAAGTTCCTCTACCTCTCTAATATTATCGACTTTGTCCAGAATATCAAAAAGTTCATCAATATCATTCACTTCATATACCCGGCAAAACACCTTAATATTAAAAGGATTTAATTCCTGTGCATCAGCTACCCCTTTGTTAACTCTCTCAATATCGGATATTAACCAATTGCCGCCCTCTTCATGCTGTAAATAAAAGTTGTAGCTATAACGATAGATTGTATACTCTTTAAGAAATAAGGTATAGGCAGTAACTCTAGCCGTATGTGAAGATCCATAAACCTCATTAACCTCACCTTCAAGCAGTATTCTGCCTGGGCTGTTAAAATCGGCAAATTCATCACTTTTTATCGTATCATCACCATAAAACAAAGATGCAACATAGGGAGCATCCTGGTATCTAAGGGCATAGAAAAAGCTGTTGACTACCTGACGGGGTGCCAGTCTTATCGATATTTTGCGGATTAGCTCTTTTTCCCGAACTGGATTAAACACAAAATCATAATCCAAATATTTTTGATATAAGTATTTTCCCAGTGCCGGCCGGTTCATATGGCAGATATTAAAAGCATAGGCTGATGAAACCATAAAACAAGCCTCTTTAAAGCTAAGCTCGATCATATCCGCAGAACTTATGCGATCATCTTCATATTGACGCCAGGGCATATTCTCTATTAAAAAAAAACTATGCACACCATCGGGGTTAAAAGTAAGGTAAAAGCATTCTACATGCAGTTCTTTTTTAGCACTTTTCCATGCAATATCCAGCGTGATCTTACCGGTATGCCGACTGCAACTTGCATAAGCACGGTAAAATTCACCATCAAAAATGGTCGGCGGGCTAACATCCATTCCTGCCAGGCTGTATTTTTCCAAGGCGCGGTTACATATGGTTTCTAATTCTTTACCATACTCCCACTTCAATAAATGAAAAAAACTTACCATTTCAATATCATAAAAAGCAGAAAGGCTTTCAATTACACCAGGACGCATGTCGTAAGGTATTTCTTCAATTATTTCCAAGAGAAAAAGACGTCCTTCATCATTAACCACCAATTTCTTGATATCATTTACCAGGCTTTTTAGCACCGGCCTCGGTACTGAGGCTACTTTCCTTTTTTTCATCTAATTCCTCTTATACAATTAATTGATCTTATAGAAACTGTCTATAAATCATACTTTATCATGCTTGGAAGCAAAAGCAATCTAGTAACTGTAATTTAACATTTTGGCGACTTAATAGCAAACTCCTTTAAGCATCGGAAGAAACTGCGAAGCAGTTTCAACACCGCTGAAACGAGGTGGGGGATTAAAGCCCGACCGCTTAAGGAAGCGGGGGACACATTGTTATTTCGTTATAATGTTTCCCATCTTTGTCTATATAATCTATTTATGAAGCTTATTATAGAAATGTTAAGTATTTGTGGGAAAAATAAAAATTAAGCAGGATTTTTATAGCAAAAAAAGAAACTATACTAAAAATTAATATAGGGTGATAAGGTGCGAAGAGTATCAATTCAAGATTTACAACCTGATATGGTAGTAGCCAGAGCTATATACAACAGCGATGGTCGTATTCTGTTGCACGCGGATATGGTTCTTAATGAAACCTATATTTACCGCCTGCAGGCTGCGGGAATCCTCTCCGTATATATCAAAGATAAATTCTGTGAAGACATTGTATTTCCGGACGTAGTCAGTGAACAAACCAGAATTCAAACGGTTAAATTGCTCAAGGAAAATTTTGGTTTTTTGGAAAAGCAACATAAACTTAATCTCCGCATGTTTAGTAATATGGTAGACAAGATTATTGATGAACTTTTGATAAATCGCGATATATTGGTCAACCTTACCGATATTCGCTCCTTCGATGATTATACTTTCGCCCACTCGGTAAATGTTTGTATCCTGTCAATTATGACCGGTGTTACCATGCAGTATAATGATTTTAAGCTGAAGGAACTCGGTATGGGTGCATTGCTGCATGATATCGGCAAAACGCGCATTAATAGAGAAATTTTACAGAAGCCCGATGATTTAAACCGGGAGGAATATGAGGAAGTTAAAAGACATAGCGAATATGGCTTTGATATTTTAAGAAAGTATGATGACTTATCCTTGCTATCAGCCCATGTAGCCTTTCAGCACCATGAGCGCTGGGATGGTCATGGTTATCCGCGCAAACTGGCAGGAGATAATATCCATGAATATGCCCGAATCGTTGCCGTAGCTGATGTTTATGATGCACTTTTGGCAGACCGCCCTTACCGTCCCGGCTATTCAGTTAACCAAGCCATATTGGTTCTCAAACGTATGTCGGGTATCTACCTGGATTCCAACTGTGTAAATGCTTTTCTAACCAATATCTCTTCTTACCCAATTGGCAGTATAATTGAACTAAGTACGGGAGATATAGGAATAGTTGTAGATGTTAATAAAGAAATGCCTACCCGGCCGGTAATTAGGTTAATTTACAACAACATGGGCAAATTCTTTTCCCAAATCCATGAGGTGGACTTATCAAAATTATCTACTATAGTTATTGTCAGGTTCTTATCAGAAAAAGAATTTGCCATTCTTGGTAAAGATTCTGAATAATTAACTGCATAAATTAATATTTTTCATCGTATATTATTAGCGGTGATGAAAAATGCATATAAAATTTTTGAGTTTTTTCTTGATTCTCCTGATCGGCGGAACCTTGTTATATCTTTTAATATTTAAGGTATTTCCATCCTTAATAAACAAGAGATGAGATCAGGGCGAGCAAAATAAGAGAATAGCTGCGTTATTCAAAAACCCGTTCAATCAACGTACCTAAGTACGCCTCAATCACGGTTTTTTGAATGCCTTGCTCTTCACTTCTTTTGCTCGCCCTGATTTTATTTATTAGCTTAGATGAGAATTATATCCTGATATAATTCTCATCTTTTTGGTTCAAAATAGTTTTAAAGGAGGGATATAATGTGACAAGATTTCGTACTATGGACGGCCAAAAAGATATGAAACAAAAGTTTCACTGGTTTGGCGCTATGGCTATTCCTATTGCCTTTGTCAACGGTTTGTTTTTTGGGGGCTATGCCTTGAGGAAAATCAGGCAATATTGGGAAGGCGGACCAATGGACTAAATAAATTGTTTTATTATGGTTCACCAGCAAGGTGGACCATTTTTTTAACATATGGAGAAACTGCCAAGCAGTCTCCATACAGCGCCGCAACGAGGCGGGGCTTAAGGAAACCCGATCGCTTAAAGAAGTGGGGGACATCTTTTCGCCTTGTTATCGTGCGAGAAAATACCAGGGGCAGGTTTACAAAACCTGCCCTGATCATTTTTTGATTCAATTATTTTAATTTAAAGGTGTCGGTAATGGACTTTAAGTCTCTAGCCAACTCGCCCAAGTTTTTACTGATGCTTACGATATTTTGTACCGCAGCCAACTGGTTTTCGCTAATGGCGGTAACTTCCTGGGCAGATGCCGCTGACTCCTCAGTAACCGCCGAGATGTTTTCAATGGCTTGAATAATTTCATCAGCCGAAGCTACCAGTTCTTCAAAGGTTGCTGAGATATCCTGAATTGAATTGTCTATTTCCGACGCTCCGTTTTCGATTTCTCTGAAGGCATTGACACTATCTCCCAAGGACTGACCTTGTTCCTTGACCAGTTTTTCCACCTGGGTAACTTCGCCGACCACCCGTTCCACCTGGGATTGGACTTCCGTTATGATGCTGCCTATGCTCAGCGTAGCGGCACCAGTTTCTTCAGCCAGCTTGCGAACTTCCTCAGCTACTACGGCAAAACCACGCCCCGCCTCACCGGCCCGGGCTGCTTCAATCGCCGCATTCAGTGCCAACAGATTGGTTTGCCCCGCAATATTGGTAATAACTGTGATTATTTCCCCTATCTCCTGAGTCTTGTTGCTCAAATCACGGATAACTGCGGATACATTACCAGTGCTTTCCACCGTGTATTTCATCTTATCCCTTTGCTGCATCATTAACTGGGTAACTTTATTTACTATACCTTTAAAATTGAAAGACTGGCTGGAAATAGTTTCCGTACTCTGCCCGACAAGCTGCATGGCGATACCGACCTGCTGGGCTAGTTCACTGGTGCGCTGTGCATCTTCGGCCTGGGACGTAGCCGCACGGGCTACTTCCTCCGCGCTTTGGCTTACCTGCTCCGAACCCCGTCCGGTCTGTTCAGCGGTGTCCATAAGATTTTGCGAAACTTTGTTAAGGTTATCTGACGTACCTGCAACTTGACGGAATATCGTCTTTAAACTCTCGTTCATTTCACTCAACGAATGCATCAAAACCCCAATTTCGGTTTTATTATCGCTTACGATCTCCTGGGTAAGGTCCCGCTCTGCCAAACGTCCTGTAATAGCAGTCATGTTCAGTATTGGCCTGCTGAACTTCCCAGCCAGAAGCCAGATGGCAATAATCATGAGTAATAGGGTCCCTGCCGTTACCAGAATAATCTTTTGCAGCATGGTTGCCAGAGGCTTGGTAACCTCCTCCACCGGTACTGTAACTCCCAGCGACCAACCAGCTAATTTTACCGGGGCATAGGCCATATACTTATCGATCCCATCCAGGGTATATTCAGTGACTCCAGAATCCAAAGCGGTCATTTTGGCCGAGATGGCATCCATGCCTTCTCCCAAATCTGCAAGTTTTTTCTTGAGAATGCAGTTCTTATCAGGATGAGCCACAATTACCCCTGCTTTGTCAATCATGTATGCATAACCGGTCTCGCCTACTTTAATCCCGTTGACGATCTCGACTATTTTTTCAGACTTAATGGTTGCTCCCATTACCCCCACTACCTTGTCGCCCTGGTATATGGGAACAACAATTGGTGTAACCAAATTACCACTGGCTTTGGATATAACGGGTGAAGATACATTGGCTTTCCCGGCCATGGCAATCTGGAAATACTCACGATCACTCAGATTAAAATCCATTACGCCGGTATCACCAACCGTAAATCCATCTGGAAAGACTACATAAAGGTTGTCTTTTTCGGCAGACATCAACGGAGTCAAGGTGGCTGGAATTGCATCTTTATCCATCCCGCTTACACTGCTTAGTTTAGCTATGGTTGATAACTCTTTATAGTTACCTTCGATCCAGGTATCTATTTCACTGCCGGTAGAGACCACCAAGGCCTTGCACTGTGCTTGAATTTCTTGAGTAAGAATCTCTTTGCTGCTAATATAGGAAACAGCACTCTGTCCGATGGAAGCCAGGAAACAAGCAAACAACACCCACGATACAAGCTGAAACCGTATAGTTCTGGTAAACTTCAAAACAAC
>JAQUXM010000033.1:6585-24838 GCA_028692415.1 Syntrophomonadaceae bacterium
CTTGAGTAAGAATCTCTTTGCTGCTAATATAGGAAACAGCACTCTGTCCGATGGAAGCCAGGAAACAAGCAAACAACACCCACGATACAAGCTGAAACCGTATAGTTCTGGTAAACTTCAAAACAACCCCCCCTATCTTAAACAATAATGCCTAGCAACTGCTGGCTATATCCCGTGTGGGTAATCCCCAATTATTACCCCAGCCCCTTTCTTACCTAATTTCGAATTTTTATTTGGTTTTCGACAAGATGTTTATAAATTCCTCCATTGGCAATGGATATTTTTGAAATTTCACAATAACTCATAGCTATAATTTCCTAATTTTTTTTCTTCCACTGAGCCTTGGTTTGATAGAAAAGCAAATTGCCGCAACCGCTTATTTTGGAGTTCTATATAAAACAACCTCCTATGCGCACATAGGAGGTCAGGGCGATGACAAAAGCGAATCTCTGCGTTATTGCAAGCAGCCCACTCAATAATCTAACTCTTCTGTAATCAAATTTATTGTAATTTAAAGGTATCCGTTATTTTCATTAATTCTCGAGCAAAGTTTTCCAGGCTCTTGCTTATTTTAGCCATATTATGAACCGCCATAAGTTGGTTTTGGCTGATAGCAGTTACTTCCTGAGCGGAAGCTGCCGATTCTTCAGTCACAGCGGAAATATTCTCGATGGCTTGAATAATTTCATCCGCAGATGCCATTAACTCTTCAAAAGTTGCTGAAATATCCTGGATAGAATTGTCTATATCGGATGCACCATTTTCTATTTCCCTGAAAGCATTGACGCTTTCCCCGAGTGACTCACCCTGTTCTTTCACAAGTTTTTCAACTTCCTTAACTTCACCGACCGCATGCTCCACCTGAGATTGAACATCGGTAATTATTGAACGTATACTTAGGGTTGCAGCACCGGTCTCCTCCGCCAGCTTTCTAACTTCTTCGGCTACTACGGCAAACCCCCGTCCTGCCTCCCCAGCCCGTGCTGCTTCGATAGCTGCATTCAGTGCTAATAAATTGGTCTGGCCGGCAATATTGGTAATAACCGTAATTATTTCCCCGATTTCCTGGGTCTTGTTGCTCAAGCCCTGAATTACGGCTGATACATTGCCAGTACTATCAACTGTATGTTTCATCTTGTCTTTCTGCTGCAGCATAAGTACGGTTACTTTACTTACTATTCCTTTAAAACTGAAAGACTGTCGTGATATGTTTTCTGTACTTTCACCTATATTCTGAATAGCCACTCCCACCTGTTGAGCCATCATGCTCGTCTTTTGCGCATCTTCGGCTTGGGAAGCTGCGGCCCGGGCAACTTCTTCAGCACTGGCACTTACCTGCTCTGATGCACGGCCGGTCTGTTCGGTGGTCGTCAAAAGTTCACCGGAAACATCGTTCAGGCTTTTTGATGTATCGGCTATTTGCCGGAAGTCATTCCTCAAGCTTTCATTCATCACCGCCAGCGAATTCATTAAAACGCCAATTTCCGAACGGTGTCTGGTAGTTATGTTCTGAGTCAAGTCTCGCTGCGCAAGCCGATTGGTAATTCCGGTCATTTCCATAATCGGTCGGCTGAACTTTCCGCTAATAAACCAGAGCAACAGACAAAGCAAGAGCAGCGTTACAGTGGTTACTATAATTATCTTCTGCAGCATGTTGTTCAACGGCGAGGTCACTTCTGCTACCGGTACGGTTACCCCGACCGACCAACCCGCTGACTTGACCGGCGCAAAAGCCATGTATTTGTCGAGGCCTTCGAACTGGTAATTGATTATACCAATTTGCTGGGTGATCATCTTGGCTGCAATGGATTCGAATTGCGACCCCAGATCACTGATTTTCTTTTTTATAATATAATCTTTGTTGGGGTGGGCAACAAAAACCCCTGTCTTGTCAACCAGAAAGGCATAACCGGTTTGCCCGGTTTTTACCTGTCCAACGATTTCTACAAGCTTTTCAGTTTTTATGGTAGTTGCCAGTACCCCGACAACTCTGTCCCCTTCACGGATGGGGACTGCTATGGGTGCAGTCATATTGCCGGTTTCTTTGGAAATAACCGGCGAGCCAATATTTTCCTTACCTTGCATGGCCAGTTGAAAATATTCCCGATCAGATAGATTGAAACTTGCCAGTCCGGTGTTGGTAACACATGTCCCATCCGGCCAGGTTACATAAAGATTATCCTGTTCTTCCGATTTGAGTTGGCTTAGTAAAACGGCCATATTATTCTGGTCCATTGCCCTTATGGTGTCCAATTTGGCCAGGGTCGTGAGTTCTTTGGACCTTCCTTCAAGCCAGGTGACAATCTCGCTGGAGGTTGACTGTGCCAGGGCCTGGCATTCTCCTTGAATTTGTGAGGTGACAATTCCTTTACTGCTGAGATAGGAAACCGTACTCTGGCCTATCGAGGCCAGGAAACATGCAAACAATACCCAAACCAGCAACTGAAACCTTATACTCTGGGTAAACTTCAAATCAATCCCTCCTATCTTTTACAATAAGCAACTCCCTGAATACCCCTCCCAGTTCATTGTAAAATGGTTGTTTGATTCCCTCCATGCTTCTATAATATTTGTTCATTCTTCGACAGAATGCTTATTAATCCCTCCACTGGTAATGATATTGTTTTCACAATCCGAAGTTTTCTAATTCCTGATTATGTTGAAGTTAATCGATAAGCACCGTCAATTTGGCATTTCGCGGGATAACGAGGAGACCAACCAATCATTTGATTTATCAATCATTTTGTCCAGCTTTAAGCATAGGAAGAAACTGCGGAGCAGTTTCTCTCGCACCGCTCCAACGAGACGGGGGATTAGCCCCGCCGCCCGTTATATTAATAGGGAACCGACCGTTTTAAGAACCGGGAGACATCTTTTTACCTCGTTATATATTTTAATATTCACATTATTGCCTATTAATTCCTCTTGGACGTTTCAATTTCCACCTTTGACTTAAGCTAAGGGGAAATGTAAAAATAGGAAGGAAAGCATGTCTTTAAGATATGCCCTTTTGTTAATAAAATGAAATACCGTGAAACCAAAGATAATTGAAGTCTATTAAGGTTTATTAAGGGAGGTCATATTTATGTCCCGCGTACATATTGCACTGCTTACATGTTTTTCGTTCATAATGCTCACTTTGTCAGGGTGTTCTATGCCCTGGTTCGGTGGAGACAATATTTATGAGGCGGATGAAGGAATTAAATTGGTAAGCCGAACGAGTGGTGAGAAAATCAGCTTTTATGCTGACGGTGAATGGCAGGAGTGTTTTTGGTATGGTGTCAACCTGGGCGCTACAACCCCAGGTCATCACCCCGGCGAGCTCAGTCCTAAATATGAGGATTATCGACGTTGGTTTGCCAGCATGGAGAAACTGGGGGTGCAGACCTTCAGAATTTATACCATCTTACCCCCTGATTTCTACCGGGCTCTGCTGGAGCATAACAGAGTGGCAGAAAAGAAGCTGTGGTTTATTCAGGGCATCTGGTCTCCAGAGGAAGAATTGATCAAAGAACAGAACGCATATCTGCCATCCATAAGCCAGCAGTTTCAACTGGAGATTGCACTGGCTGTAAGAGCTGTCTACGGGCAGGGCGTGATTTCCAAACGCGCCGGCAAAGCCAGCGGTAACTACTCCTCAAATGCAGCACCCTATCTGCTGGCCTGGATGCTGGGGTCGGAGTGGGACCCCAGCATGGTATATAACACCGATAAGCTAAACGCTGGCAAACCTTCGTTTCAAGGAAAATACTTCCAGGGTCAGCCATCCGCCAGTCCCTTTGAAAACTGGCTGGCCGCCTGCCTGGAAAAACTGGCGGCTTCAGAAACCGCATTGGGCTGGCAGCATCCCGTAGCTTTTGTAAACTGGGTTACTACCGATCCCCTGAAACACCCGGACGAGCCTTTTGATAAAGAGGATATGGTCAGTGTTGATCCCATGCACATCAAGGCCACTGAAGACTGGCAGGCCGGTTATTTTGCCGCCTACCATGTATACCCCTATTACCCAGATTTTCTGAGTTACCAGGCGGACTACCAGAGCTATGTGAACCGGCAAGGAGAACCAGACCCCTATGAGGCCTATTTGGTGCAGCTGCGCAAACATCACGAAGGCATACCGTTTATCGTAGCCGAGTTTGGTGTTCCTTCCTCCCGGGGCATGGCCCACCGCGGACCGCTCGAACGTAATCAGGGCATGCATTCCGAAAAGGAACAGGGGGAAATGAACATCGCGATGTTTAAGGCCATACAAAACGCGGGGGGAAATGGTGGGATTCTCTTTGCCTGGCAGGATGAGTGGTTCAAGCACACCTGGAATACCATGGAACTGGAAATGCCAGGGGAACGCCGCCCCATATGGCTTAACCGTTTGACCAACGAGGAGAATTTTGGAATCATTGCCGTTGAACCAGGAAGCTCAAACCGGGTCTTTTTGGATGGTGATTTAAATGAATGGAATAAGATTGATAATAAAGAAAAGGTTATTCGGGGCGATAATGTGCAACTGACGGTTAGCTCCGATGAGGCCTATCTTTTCCTGGCCATTCAAAAAAACAATGGATGGAATTGGTCAGATGAAGAGCTCTATATCAGTTTCGACAACCAGCCCGGAGGCCATGATTTTTTGGCAGCAAAACCAGGGGTTCGTTTCGATAGCGGTACTGAGTTTCTCTTGACCTGCCGCGGGGAGAAAGAGGCCAGATTGGAAGTGGCCGGCAATTATGACCAGCACCTTTATACTTACGGCCAACTGCTCAAGGTCATTCCATTAAGCCCGGAATGGGCCAGCCCCAACAGCGGCATCTTTTTACCCTGGAGATTATGCTTGAGCCGCGAATTATATCTGCCTGCTTCGAAGCGTACGGTGCCCTTTGAAGACATCGATATCGGCATCCTCCACTACGGTAAACAAACAGCCTCCAGCCCCGGCGAAAACAGCCTTACTGATTTCTATATTAACGCCAATACCATCGAAATCAGAATCCCCTGGATGATGCTGGGCTTTACCGATCCAAGCAGCCACCAGGTTTGGGCCTATCCCGATTATGGGGAGGATAGTGCGCTGAGCAGCATCACCTCACCCGGCTTGAATATTCAGGCACAGGTTTATGACAAAAATAAGCATGAGGTCACGGTTCTTGAAGCACCCTTGTCTTACAACTGGAAAAACTGGGACCGCCCCAGCTATCACGAGCGGGAAAAAGAAAGCTACTATATGCTGCAGGACTTTATTGCGCGTGCGCAGTAGCACCGCTAGTCTATTATGGAAATTTATAAAATCAATATGCCAAAGATATTATTAGCAGGAATTTAGCACTATGGCACGAATTGAAATATCAAGGTAATGGTCCTGGCACCTGCCCCCGGGCTGAGAAAATCACCACTGAAGTACTAAGCCTTCCCATTTGGCCACAGATGACCTTGCAGCAGGCAGAAAAGGTAGTCAAAGTCCTGCGCACAGCTCTGCCATAAGAAAAGTTATGGACAGTGCAAAATGACCATAATTAAGCTGGTTTTTATTGCGACATCATATTCATATTTCCAGACCCCAATTCTGCAAGTACCCGAACAATTCCTTCTTAATCCCCTCCAGAGCCTCCGGCGTTTTTCCTTCACAGCGCACAATCAGTTCAGGTCCGGTATTGGAGGCCCGCACCAATCCCCAACCATCCGGAAATAGAATGCGTGCTCCGTCTACATCAATAATATCGTAATGCTCACGAAAATAAGTCAGAACCTCTTCCACAATCCCGAACTTTTCGACATCGGTGCTCTTTACCCGTATCTCCGGAGTAGCATAATATCGCGGAATATCAGCCAATAATGATGTAATACTCTCCCCGGTGTTGGATAAAATCCTTAACAAACGCGCCGCTGCATACAATGCATCATCATATCCATAGTACTCGTCCGCAAAGAACATATGCCCGGACATCTCCCCGGTAAAAACTGCTCCTATCTCCTTCATTTTAGCTTTGATCAAAGAATGCCCGGTCTTATAGATTATGGGCTGCCCCCCCAGACATTCAATTTCATCAATCAAAGACTGTGAACACTTGACCTCCACGATACAATCAGCACCGGGATGTTTCGCCAGTATCTCCCGCCAAAATAATACCATCATCATATCTCCCCAGATGATATTACCTTCCGGGTCTACCACCCCCAGGCGGTCCCCATCTCCATCAAAACCAATCCCCAGGTCAGCCCTTTCAGCCTGCACCACCCGGATCAAATCCTGACAGTTCTCCACCTTCACCGGATCAGGATGGTGGTTGGGATAACAAGGATCACTCTCACAGTACAGTTCCACCACTTCACAGCCCAGTTCCCGGAGTAGTCGGGGAGCTATAAAGCCGGCAGCCCCATTGCCACAGTCCACTACAACTTTTAATTTGCGCGGCCCCAGGCTAATCCTGCCCTTGATATCTTCAATATAAGCCTCCACTATATCTGTCTCTTCCAGTCTGCCCGGCACCTCAGCAGTAACCGTTGCCCCTTCCACTGCCATTTGGGCCAACCGTTGAATCTCCTCCCCGTAGATGGTCGAAGACCCCAGGAGTAGTTTAAATCCATTATCATTTGCCGGATTATGAGAAGCCGTAATCATCACCCCGGCATCTACATCAAGATTCCTGGCTGCAAAATAAAACATTGGAGTAATTAACTCTCCAATGTCTATAACATCCAGACCACTTTTCAATAAAGCATCTAAAACAATATCCCGAAAGCTCGTCGAGGAAAACCGATTATCCCTGCCAACAATAACCTGTTTCCGTCCTGACTGTATCACATAAGCGGCAAAAGCGCTGGCAATGCCATTTACCGCCTTATCATCCAATTCAGTTCCTACTCGCCCTCTTATGTCATACTGGCGAAAAATACTGCTACTTATCAACAAAAATTCCCCCTCTATTTCAGTCAATAGCATTTATTGATTCGGTTCAGCTCAATCATTCGTCCTATCAATACAAACTTGGATGTACTCCACCACCTGCCGAATATCCTGAGAACGGTTTTTAGGACAAACTAAAATAGTGTCCTCACTCTCCACCACCACCAGATCATCAACCCCAAACAGGATCAATTTTTTGTGGCTGCTCCTCCCCAGACATCCGGAGGATTCAATAGCCGAAGCATCCCCTACCAGAGCATTGCCCTGCTCATCCTGGTCCAGCACCGCCGCCAGAGCCCCCCAACTGCCGATATCGTTCCATCCGAAATCCCCCTCCAATACCGCCATCTTTTTGCACTTCTCCGCAATAGCATAATCAATAGATATGTTGGGGTAATTGGGATAATCCGCACGATAAGCTTCCGTCCCCTCTTGCATCTTTTCGTATAATGCCGGCAGGTGTTCTTCCATTAATCCTAACCATTTTTTTACCGTAGCCAAGAATATCCCGGCATTCCAAAAGAAATTGCCGTTTTTCACATATGATAAAGCAGTTTCCAGATCGGGTTTTTCGTGGAAAGCTTTAACCAGGTTACTATCTTCTTCATTAAATCGTTCAATATACCCATACCCGGTTTCTGCATAGGCCGGAGTAATACCTATGGTAACCAGATAGCCCTCTTTGGCTAGTTCTTCCGCTTTATGTATAAGCTTCCCGAACTCTTGATCATTCTCAATATAATGATCAGCCGGAAAAATGCCCAGCACCTCTTCATGATCATAATCATCTGATGCCAGTACCAGACCTACGGCTGCTGCAGTATTTCGACCCATAGGCTCAGTAAGCACAGTAAATTCTATGCCATTCTTCTCCGCCTCAATGGGGGTCTTTTGCTCGTCACCACAGACCACCATTAATTTGCCCAATGACTGCAAACGCTGCAAGGTCATATTTAAAAGGCTGCCACGCCCCATAAAATCACAAAACTGTTTGGGACGTTTTTCGGTGCTCTCCGGCCACAAACGAACTCCCTTGCCACCGGCTAAGATAACAGAGATCATCAAAAGCCCTCCATACATTTAAAAATTAATATAAAAATGATGCCACTGCCAAAATTCTAGCTAGCTCCACACGGAGGGAAAAAGCGAGCCTTTTAAGCCCTTTTGGGAGCTCTATTTTGAGGTAAACAGGACACAATATAACACCATGGAGATAGAAAAGGACTTTTTGCAGTGCATCAAAACTAAGAAAACATAGTTCCGCTTAGCTTTCCGGTAAAAGCAAGCAATTGGCGGTATGATGGTTTGAGTTTAAGCTTTGATTCAAAACAAAGTAGCCCGGTGTAGGTTTTGGTCACCTATACTCCGCGCTGGAAGGCAACTATAGACGGCAAACCCTGGCTGGTATATAATACTAAGAATCTAATCCTGCTTAAACTCCCTGCCGGTCAACACCAGGTAAAAATTAAATACGGCATGAGCTGGGTGGGTGGGTTGGATAGGAATAGGTATATCTCTTGTATCTCTGTTGCTAATGCTCCTCAGTGCCTTTCAATTGGAACACTTTTGAACTGGACCAAAAACCTGGACAAATCCTTGCTTTTAACCATTACCGACAGCAAAGATGCTCCGGTATAAATCCATTACTCACTTATAGCCATGATAGATTGCCGGCTCTTCTTCTTTAGCAGGTCAAAAAACTTATTTAGCGAGTCAAAATAAATATAGTACAAGATGATCAGCAGAAGAGACAAAAGAGATAAGCCTATTCCCAGCCACCCAACCCAGGTCATACCATAATGCATCGACACCTGATGCTCGCCGGCGGGTAGATCCAGCAAGATCAGATTTTCCAATTGCTGAACTTTAAGAGGTGAACTGTCCAATGTTCCTTTCCAGCGTGGCGCATAGGTAACAGAAGCGAAAATTGAAACGGGCTGATCGGACTTATATTCAAAGCTAAAGCTATCATGCCCCCATTCTGCATCAGACACCGGGAAGGCTACCGGAACAATGTTCTTGTTAGGTTTAGCTATATCCATAATCTGTTCCAGTATAGCTGCAATTTCCTTACTATGAGCAATATCGGCCTGATATCCACGCGCCCATCTTGTGGCCGCGTTTAATTGCTTATCCAAGTCAAGTCCCACGAAATACAACTTTTTCCCGTGGATGTTTTTATAACCTATAGCTGGAACCCGCTTGTCCTCAAGCTGCATTTCCATCCATATCCCGTCCAGGTTTCCCATAGCGGGAGCTTGGCCAGTAGGATCGGGCTCCAAAGCAACTGCTTTATTAAATGGACTGTTATTCGTTGGCGCAAGCTTGGCACCGTCAGTTATGGTTTCCCAATAGGGTACTATACCAGCCAGCGGCCACACTTTAGAATGTCCCATGGATACCACAACTGTTTTTCCTGAATCCAACAGGTCTACTACCATCTTCTGAAATTTTCTAAAATCCTTAACATCGGGTTCAATAAGATAAATGAGCCGGAATCTATCAAGATACTGGAGCGAGTAATCTTCCAGTGAGGCTGATTCCCCCTGCACAAGCCAGGGAAAGGTAATAACCAATGGGGGTGACGCCAGTCCTATAGCAATTGCATTCCTTTCCTGGCGCATAAAGTAAGAAGAAGGGGTGGGATTTAGCAGTATACTCCGTTGAGCATCCTTCTTTATTACCTGGAACCCATGGCGGGCAAGATCATCACTCAGTTGCTCATATTCATTGGAAATATAAACGGAACGTGTATTCCAGTCCAGCAAGTTTTTGACTACATAATCCGGGCATTCCGAAGGAATAGCAATATTAGTTTGTTTTATAGCACTAATATGCGGAGTTGCAATCACACTATCTCCTTGAGTCATATTAAAACCTGCTATCATAGGAAAATAATAAATATAAGATGGAACCTGAGATAATGATGTAAAACGTCCTTGTTCAAAAGGGTTGGTGCTCAATGATATTTCATCTAATTCTTGGCGTATTGCTGAAAAATAGTCAGTAGAAATATCAGTCTTTCTAGGATTAAGATCACCGGCAATCCAAATTAGTATACACACAATTAACCCCAAGCAACAACCTTTGATGAGATAATTGCCTGATTTGACTTTGGCGAGGAGCCAATTGAAAAAGTATACATTTAGGATTATTGCGGCCAAAGCGCTAAAACTCAAAAACTTGCGCGGAATAAAATTGTCACTCAGGGGAATATATGCGTATAAAGGCATTACCGACCCAAATGATAGATAAACAGACAATAGAAATGCTATTAGCAAGGGTGGAATCCATATACTCTTTTTTACCTGTGTTATTGATCCCAATGCCGACAATAACATTGCATAACCCACATAAAACCCATAACTGTTTCTGTACGCGGAATTAAACATATTTGTCGTGGCCGCATACAAGACTGTATATTCGGGCATGGTAGCTGGCAAAGTAGGGTTTTCGAGATGAGTGAGACCGGGAACAGCCCAAAAAGCCTCAAGTGCTGCTCCCAATCCCATGGCTACAATCCAGAATATAGCCGCCTTCATGGAAGTGTGTTTTCTTAAAACTAATACCAACATAACAATACCAATACCAATAGCTGTTAGCAGAGCCGACATGGGATGAGCAAGAATTATTAATGTTGAGCTAATACAAATCATAAACCATCTTTTTGAGGACATTTGCTCAAAAAATAACAATGAGAAACAAAGCAACCAGGGTGCAATTGCAAATATGATGATTTGAGACATTTCTCCAGCATTTAATAGAGACCACAATAGAAAAGGCTGCACTGTATAAAGCATGCCGCCCAGAATACCTACCCATGGACCTACAAACCTGTAACAAATATACCAAACACCTAAACCACCTACAAATAAGGAAATAAATACTCCTATTTTAAAAGTTATCATAACATTATCGGTGGCTATCTGAATAAGAGTCATCAAGAATAGGGACAATGGGAAATTATATTGCATTACCATACTGCCATTATGTATATAAGGGAACCAGGAGGGCCATTCCAAGTTACGAAGACAATCTGCCATATACTCTATTCTCATTAAATGCCCTAATCCGTCTGTAGTAACTGGATAACTATCATTGGAAGCACCAAGAATAGGCCAAACCGCCCATATAATAATTGTAGTAATAGCAAGTACTGCAAGGACAATTTCAACTCCAACTAACCATAGGTTAGGTTCCTTTAAAACATTTTCTGATGGTGTATCATTTTTGTCCATGACCTTATCAGACTGCATCCTAATAATCCTCTTTTCGGCAACACGGATAAGCCTATTAATTTTCTTGTTTAAAACCTTGATAATTACTGCATTGGGATTTATTCCCGCGAATAGACGCCATCAACTTCATCTGGCTTATTAGAAGAGCACGTTCATTAGTTCTGATGAGCTGACTATTTATGCATTCAACAAAATATTCAAACATGGCTACAAAATGATTCATTGGCTCACACTTGATTTCCGAGTACAAGCTCCCGTTTTTATAAATCTCAAGAGAGGTTTCCAGCGTTGGCGGTTTAGAAAACGCCCGTTTTACAATTATTGTCGCATCTTCACACCAAACTTCGATCTCGTTTTTATAGTCAGCACCAAAACACCAACTGGCAATGCCAATCGCTTCCGTTTTTTCACTCAACAAAACCGCTAACCCATTCGTATCTACCTTATAACCATTATCGGCCGATTGCCTGGAAAAATTAACTTTTGCACTTGGCAGCAGTTGATTTAAGGCTGAGATTGGGTAGGCTCCAGCATCAAACAAAGACCCCCCGGCAATATCCGCATTAAGTCTTATATCCCCTACTGGCAAATGTGGGAAACCAAAAGTGGCTATAATACGTCTAATCCGTCCAAATCTCTTTGACTGAATTAACTCCCTCAAGCTAACAAACTGCTCATGAAAGCGATACATAAATGCTTCCATGAGGACAAGGTCTTTTTCTTTGGAAAGCTCTATTAGTTCATCAGCCTGTTTCAGGGTTTCAAAACTGCTTTTTTCTACAATTACATGTTTATTGGCTTGCAAAGCAGCTTTGGCCTGTTCGAAATGTATTCCTACCGGGCTGGCAATATAAACCGCATCAAGCTCATTATCGTTTAACATCTGCTTCATGGATATATAAGCTTGAACACCGTATTTCCGAGACTGGTTTAGCAATATCTCAGTATTCCTGGTGCAAATTCCTTTAAAAAACAAATTTTCGGCTTCGTTCAAAGCGGGCAAGGTGTTTTTAACCGCATGATTTCCAATGCTCCAAGCGGCAATTGAAACAGGTTTCTGCTTCATAAGTGCGAAATAATCCCCCTAACGTGTGGATTGACCCAGGAATTTTTTTTGATAAAATATTTCAATTGATACAAACTAAGCCACTGAAAGGATAGGGGTATATCAAATTCAGTATCTTCCGTAACTTCCACCAGCATGCCCCGATTCTTCTTCAGGTGTAAACGGCCGCCATCCTCTGACATCCATTGATCAAAAAGCACTTTACTGCCCATTTGCTCAGGTGTTTCAAAGTACTCGGCAAAACGCGGTTTCTTGCCCCCATGAGCTTTCTTCAAATTGCTGAATGTAGCCTGCAGAGTTGGACTAATCTGCACCTTGTCCGGATTCCCCGGTTCAGCCTTGGCTTCTATTAAATAATGGGGAATACCATCAAATTTCTTACGCAGCAGACCGAGCAGACCTCCATTGAAGCCAACCTGGGTAAGAATTGGCTGGTCCCAACCGGCACTGCCAACTTCCCGTGAACCTGACTGCCCTATTCGCACTCCTTGCACATAAAAAAAATCTCCCGTTTTATGCTTTATATATCCGTCAGCAGCATCTAGGTACCAGTCACGGCAAGATTCTAAAGGTATATTGCTAATTTGCATAGTACAATTGACCTGCTGCTCCAGATACCACTTAGCAACCGTATCAATTGTCCCGTAAATCGACCAGTCTTTCCATGATTCAATCTGGGTCTCAATTCTTAAAATATCAATATCCTCGATTCCAATTGATTTAAGGAATCCGCCATACTCTTCCGCAAGTTGCTGAAAACTCATATACACTTCTCCTTCAAGCAAGTTTTTATAAGTTTGCAAATATATTCCACGTCTTGTATCGCCAAGTTATTATGGAAGGGAAGGCGCAAAACTCTTTTTGAATATTCTTCAGTCAAGGGCAGATCATTTTCATGGTAGCCCATCTTTTTACCAACTCTTGAAGAGTGCAGTGGTACATAACCAATATATGCCATAACCTGCTGCTCTTTCAAGAATTCCCTTACCGCATCACATTCCTGCTCACTGTTGAAAATAATAAAAAAAGCATGATAATTCGGCTTAAAATCACTTGGAAATTCAGGGAAGCCAAGTTGACCATGTTCGCGCAACTCAATTAAGCCATCGCGATAAACATCAAACACAGCTTTTCTTTCCTGGTAATTCCTATCGAGTGCTTCTAGTTGAGCATACAAAAAGGCGGCCTGTAGTTCCGAAGGATAAAAACTCCCCCCTATTTCAACCCATGAATATTTATCCACCAAACCTTTCAAAACCTCTTGGCGATTCGTACCCCTTTCCCATATGTGCATAGCACGCTCAAAGAATTTATGATCATTTATCAATAATGCGCCAGATAAACCTGCATGGATATTTTTCGTCTCGTGAAAAGAGATACATCCTAGCTGGCCAAAAGTTCCTAATGCTTTTCCCTCCAAAAAACAATCAAACGCCTGGGCACCATCCTCTACCAAATATATTTGCTTTTTATCACACAGTTCTTGCAGTCTTCTAATATCAGCACAATAACCTCCGTAATGAACTACGACAATTGCACAGGTATTGGCGGTTATTTTTTTGTTGACATCATCAATATCAAGCATCATGTCATCAGGGTTAATCTCTGCAAATACTAATCTAAATCCGGCTCTGGCAAAGGCCGCAGCAGTTGATGAGAATGTATAGGATGGAAGGATAATTTCCTGATATATGTCTTCTTTTAGTAACAGTGCTGACATTTCTAACGCCGAGGTACAGCTATCTGTCAGTAGTACATCTGTATTTAACCTTGCTCCGATAAAGCCCTGGCACCTTTGCGTATATTTTCCGTTTCCCGAGAATTGCTTGATATCGAAAACATCTCTAATATACTGTATTTCATTCCCACTTATAAAAGGTTCATTGAACTTAATTGTCTTCATTATTTTTTCTCCTCATCTACAAAACAGGAATATACCGCCTATTACCATCATTGTCCCAATAAGTTTATTCAAAGTTATTTTTTCATTTAGAAAGATCCCGCTAAGAGCCAAAACAAAAATGTAACCTACCGACTCCAAAATCGGTCCCTTTTTTAATTCCACGCCTCGATATGCAATTATTGTTAAAATCGTTGATGCAAAAAAAATCATATATGCCCCTAACACCCTTATATTCAAGTATTCTTTGAGGAAATTCTCATGTTTGATATCGGCACTTGTTTTCAAGATAATCTGGGCACAAGAGGCTATAAAAATAGATAGTAAAAAAATCACAACATATTTATTTATCATCTTTGAACACCATTATAATTCCAGCAATAACCAAAGCAGCCCCCAGAACATTATTTATTGATACCGTTTCTTGAAAGAATAGAACCGCCCAAATCATGGTCCATATGATTAAAGTACCTTTATTGGCATAGGCCACAGATATTTCAAATTTCTTAATAATCTGTTGCCATAGGATAGCATAAACACCTATAATAAATATCTCTAAAAGATAATAGCTTATGAAATCAACGGAAAACATCTTAAAACCTGAAGCTTGCTTGGCAACTATGGCTCCCAGACTGAGTATAAATGTAGATAACTGTAGCAAGGCAATGTCCTTAAATCCATATTCAATACTTTTCATTGCTTAAGACCCATTAATTCCAAGCACTCCTCCCGGGTATCACATTGAATAATAAAATATCCCAATCTCTGAGAACTATCTTTAATTGCTTGGTCGCAAAAACCATGCATTTGCACGTATTTATGCAGCTTATCTGAATGGATCGTTTGTAAACCATCGAATATTATCACATCATCAGGTGAAAAGATAAACTTAATCATAGCTGCTTTAGATATTTGTTTATGAGCATTAAAACCGGGTTCCTTGCCAACCGCAACATTAATGACCATACGGGTAAAATCATACCCGGTAGACAATTGAACCAGGTCAGAGCCTATATAGTCGCCTCCCATCCTGGCACCGATCTCAATGATAACCATATCTTCATTCTTGTTAACCTTAAATTCAGCATGAGAGGCCCCGTATTTAATCTGCAGAGCATCCAATGACTGTTTAACAATTTCAATAGCCTCATCCAGTATAGTCGCTTTTATACGTCCAGGCTGTAAATGCATCGTTTCCACAAAATGCGGGGCTCCAGTAGTAAATTTTTCGGTTATTGCCAGGAACTGATGTTGACCCTCGAATGAAACCATTTCCATGCTATATTCCTGACCTTGGAAGAATTCCTCCACCAATACCTGGTGTTTAAAAGAAAGCTCCCGGGCATATTTAATAGCCAGAGCCAATGCTTTTTCATCTTCGACCTTGGTAACGCCCCGACTCCCTGAGCGATCAACCGGCTTAACAATAAGCGGGTACTGCATATTAAAGTTCCTTGGGTTAAAGTCATTATTGGCCAGACTAAATTTGGGACACGGCACTCTGTTCGATATTAGGGCTTTTCTCATTTCGTATTTATTGGTAGATATCAGGGATGAGGTCAAGCTATTACCCACCAATCCTAATTCATAAGCAATATAATTAACTGTAGGCACAGCAAGATCAGAACCTACGGAAACGACGCCCATAGGATTTATTTCCTTGGCGACTTTTAGTATGCTTTCCTTCTCGGTTATACTGATTGGATAAAATTTGTCAGCCAGGTTCCGGCAAGCAGCACCTTCCTCCCAGGCAAAAACATGAGTCTCATATCCCATATTCTTAGCCTTTTCAACCAATCTGCTTTGGAATTCATTGGCACCAATAATAACTAGTTTCTTGGTAATCATACGATTTCACATCCCTTAACCAATAATTCAGTATAGGAATAGAAAGCTATTTTTCTGCTCGTTTGGACAGGAAGTTGAACCTACCCGATTCCATTTCCTGCTTGTGATCCTCCAGCATTTTTTTAAAGGGCAGATATTTTGGTTCATAAGCAAAATCATTTTTAGCTTTATTTATATCAAAAATAAACGAAGCGGAATTGTTTTCTTTTTCAGGCCTAAAAACAATCTCAGATTGTTTGTCGGGCCTCGAAAAGACCTCTATAACACTCCTAACCTGTTCTTCCAATGAAACAGCTTGCCCTGAAGTGATATTATATAAACCCTGGGCTTTATCGCTCTGAATGGCAAGTACCAATGCATTTACAACATCCTTTACATACACTACATCCCGGGATATGGTTCCATTGCCCCAAATTTCGATCGGCTTGCCATCTATGGCATTGTCAATAAAGGTTTGAATTCCCGATTTATTGTATTTGCCGTCCACGTATATTGCTCCGTGAGGTCCAAACCCGTAAACCGGAGGCAAACGAAATACGATCCCGGTAATTCCATATTCTTGATCATAGTGTTCAATAATATCGCTTGCTGCATTTTTACTGATAACATACATGGCATGGTCACCGGTATAATAGAAATCACGTGCTGCCGCTTCAGTGATCGCTTTATCTTTTTCCCAAAGCTTCTGAACATCAGCATAGGTTGTGGTAGAAATAATTTTCTTAATATTATTTTTCCTGCAATATTCCAAAACATTGATTGTCCCTTCAATGTTTATTTTCACATAATCATAGGGATTATAATCTTTAACATTGGCAGGGAGTAAACCTGCCATCAATACAACCGCCTCAATATCATCGGTCGGTAGCTTGTTCAGATCGTCTGCCTTGCTTATATCTACATTCAACATAGGTATATTGTGTTCCTGGAAGTAAGCCAATGCGTCCATATTTCTGCCGGTTATCGTTAACTCATAGCCTTGATCCAACAATTCATCCACCAAGTAAGTACCAATAAAGCCAGATGCGCCCAATACAATGATCATGCACAATCCCCCTATTTCAACTTCAATTTATTAATTCCTTTATAATATAAATTGGTCGGTTTTTGGTCTCGTCAAAGACTTTGCCAATATATATTCCGAGTATTCCAATATTCATTAGGACCAGACCGCTGAGAAAATACAAGGAGACTATGAGACTGGTCCAGCCGGATACATCAATATTTAAATAAAGGTATTGAACTACTATAAAAACAGCACAAACAAAGGATACCAGAGATACCAGCATTCCCAGTCCAATTGAGAACTTTAGGGGCTTGTTGGATTGAGCTATAATTATATCAGTTGCTATGTTCCATCTTTTACGAAAAGTGGTGGCTGATTTACCATGCTTTCTTTCTGCGTGCTCAATATTGACCGAAGTCTGATTAAAACCCACCCATTTGACGAATAAGGTAAATGAGCGATTCTGCTCCCTAATTCTGAGGTAGTTATCGATAACCATTCGGCTGCTAATACTAAAGTTGGATATACTTTGGTCAACCATGCCATCGGTGAAATAATCATAGACTTTATAAAATCCAACTGAGGACATACGCTTAATTAATGAGTCTTTTCTCTCGTCTCGTCTCCCAAAGACCACGTCAAATCCTTCCATAGCTTTGTTGTATAGCTTAATGATATCTTCCGGTCTATCCTGCAAATCACAGTCCATTACTACTATCCAATCTCCTCGCGCAGCGTCAAGACCTGCTAAAACAGCCTTTAATTGTCCGAAGTTTCTTGACAAGTTCATGCCGCGCAACATACAATCGTCTTTCCCTAATTCTTTTATAACTTCCCATGAATTTTGGGGGCATGCATCATTCACCATGATAATCTCATAGTGGGAATTAATTATCTTAAGCGAGTTGGAGAGCCGCTCATATAGTTCGTATAGAGCCTCCCTGCATCCATAAACCGGTATAACTACTGAAATATGCGGTCTGATATCACCCATTTTTTCTATACCACTCCACTGTCTTTTTTATTCCGCTCTCAAAATCCTCTTCTGCTTTCCATCCCAGTTCGTCCTGGATCTTACTGGGATCAATGGCGTAGCGCCGGTCATGTCCAGGGCGGTCGGTAACGAAGCCAATTAAATCTGCAAATGACTGAAGTCCATACTCCTGTCGCCTAGATGGCTCAAATTGATCGAGAATCCGGCAGATAGCGTTGGCTAAATACAGGTTCTCGCGTTCATTACAGCCCCCGATGTTGTAGGTTTCCCCGGCTTGACCATGATGATATACCATATCAAGACCCC
>JAQUXM010000159.1 GCA_028692415.1 Syntrophomonadaceae bacterium
TTCCGTGGATAAATCACCGTTATGTTTTTTATTTGGCAACCCGGTATATAATGCCGCTGAATATATGTGCTTTGTTGTTGATTGCTGCGGCCGTGGTATATCTGCTGCAAGCTGCCTGCGCTAAATTTAAAAATAGCAGGCTGGTTATTACTCCAGCCAGTCTGGTACTTGGCTTGTTTATCATTATGCAGCTATTTCCCTTCTATAATTATTGTCGGCAAAATAGCAATACCAATCTTTCCAACCAGCTGGCTTTACAAATTATGTCGGTTATCAACAGTTATGGGCGGGAAAAAACGCTGGTGTTGCTGGATGAGAACTTGCCCTTGGAAAACGCCCCTTTGCCTTACCTTTTGACCGTAAGCCAGCAGAACTATCTTTCATTCAAAAGCAAAGTATCTTCTGGCAGCAGCGAAGCATTGGATTGGGCCAGCTTGCTGGAAAGATGTGGTAAACAAAAATTATTGATCGTGATGAATCAGGATACATATTTAAGTAACCAGAGTCAAATCTTAAACCTGCATAAGCACATCTTTAAAACCAGGGTGGTGTTTCCCGGGAAAATCAGTGAGGAGCGCATTATTTATCTGGTGGAGATGACTTCCCGTCCCCAAAAAGCAAGTATGGTTTCAAGCAATGCCAACCTGGCCGGTTATGCGGCAATATCTAAATAATACGGATAAATATTTAGGCTGAATGACTGCGGCCAGAACTATGCAATTATGTCTTGCTTCTACACCCTATATTCCCTATGATGTGAATAGTATATTAATAATCCATAAAGGGTTGAGAGTTATGCATTTGAAAGTATATGAAGTGATGAACCCGCGAATACTTCCGTTAAAAACCAAGCAAACACTGGGAGAAGTGTATCGCTTGTTTGTGGATTTTGAGCTGGATGCATCGCCGGTCATTAATGATGATGGAGAACCGATCGGTTTAATTACCAAGCAACGGCTGCTCGAATTGCTGGCAGAGCAGGAGTCAAGAGAGACTGAGATAGAGAAAATTATACAGGAAAACAAGGAAGTTATTTATTTTGACGATGAGGTCCCTGACATAAGAAAACAGAAATTCACCTGTCGCCCTGTGTTAAGAGATGGACGACTGGTGGGGATGCTTTATTACAATGATGTTTTAAAAGCGCTGGCGCTGCAGGTAGAGAAGGAAAAGGAAGAAATAGAAGCGGCTATTGATGCCGTGTACAATCCGGTAATAGAGATTGATACTGACTACAAAATTAAAATATTTAACCGGCAGGCCACCAAACTCCTGGGCATAGAGGCTGAAAAGGCCCGTGGTGCCAATGCTCATGAAATATTGGCCGGCAGTGAGGTGCTGGAGGCCTTGATTTATGGTTCCCATAATCCCTTGCCCTCCAATAAAATGGTAATTTGTGGCCGAAGTTTTTTGCCCTATCGCAATAATGTTATGAAAGAGAATAATGTCATTGGCTCCGTGCTGGTGTTGCGTGAGATATCGGAGTTTGAAGCTCTGGTCAAGGAATCGGAATACACCAAGAAGCTTAACCGCGAGCTGGATGCCATTATCGAATCATCCTTTGACGGGTTGTATGTGACCGATGGCGAAGCCAACACCCTGATGCTCAATAGCGGTTTTCAAAGGATTACCGGTATAACGGCGGAAGAATGCCTTGGGCGGAATATGGCTGATTTGGTGGAAGAAGGGGTATTTTCACGCTCCGGGACCCTTTTTGCCCTGGAGAAGCGGGAGCGGGTGACTATTTCGCTCGTGGCGCGAACTGGCAATGAAGTCCTGGTTACCAGTAACCCCATTTTCGATGATGAGGGAAACATCATTCTCGTTGTAACTAACGTTCGCGATATTACGGAATTGAATAATTTGGAACGCAAACTCGAACAGGTTGAAGGCTTGACCCGTTTTTACCTGACCGAACTGCAGTCGCTTAAACTCCAGACCTCCCGGCAACTGGTATTTAACTCGAGCAAAATGAAAGAATTGCTGAATATGGTTTTAAGGGTAACAGGTGTGGATTCAACGGTGCTTATTCAAGGTGAATCCGGGGTAGGGAAAGAATTGATTGCGGAAATTATTCATTCCAACAGCAATCGTAAGGATGGTCCCATGGTCAAAGTTAATTGTGGAGCCATACCGGAAAATCTTTTGGAATCGGAGCTTTTTGGTTATGAAGCGGGAGCATTTACCGGGGCCAGCAAAACCGGTAAAGTTGGCCTTTTTGAGTTTGCTCAGGGGGGGATATTGTTTCTGGATGAAATTGGCGATATGCCGTTGAACTTGCAGGTTAAGCTCTTGCGGGTGCTTCAGGACAAGGAAATAAACCGGGTGGGCGGCGAGCAGCCGATTAAGGTGGACTTAAGGATTCTGGCTGGCACTAATCGCAACCTGGTGGAGATGATTGCCAATCATCAATTCCGCTTGGATTTATATTACCGCCTGAATGTAATCCCTATACTTGTACCCCCACTGCGGGAGCGCCGGGAGGATATTCCGGTACTGGCGAATTATTTTATTGAGGGTTTCAATCAAAAATATCAAATGAACAAGCATCTCCATAAGGCGGTTATTGATGTGTTAACTGAATATGAGTGGCCTGGCAACGTCAGGGAACTGGAAAACCTGATGGAAAGGCTGGTGGTTACCAGTATTAACAATATCATTAATATGCAGGATTTGCCCGCCTCATTTAAAATTCCGCCGGTCAAAGTTAATAGTGAGCAGGAATTGATACCTTTGCGCGAGGCTATCGAAAATACCGAACGACAATTACTTAAAAATGCTTTTGCCCGGTATCGCTCCAGCTATCAGGTGGCTGAGGTCTTAAAGGTTAACCAGTCCACTATTATACGCAAAGCTTCCAAATATGGAATACGCCGCAAGGATGGACGGATAGTAGAATAGTATATAATGAAATTTGGCGGCAGGCCTCTGCAGGACCTGCCGCCGGAATAATAATACTCGAATTAATACGGGACTCAATTGAGTTCCGTATTAATATTCTGAATTACACCAACGATGCTTCGTCTATGTCAATAGCGCTCTTGTCGCCGGCCTTCATGGCCTTCTCGAATCCGAAGACATCGGTAACATGGTTCATGATATAGAACCTGGCGCTGGCGATTTTGCCCTTGTAGAAATTGGCATCGAAGTGGTCGTCGCCTAGTTCCGCCAGCTTCTTGGCAGCCAGGAGGGCTTGGGAGAGCAACAGCTTGCCGCAGTAGACTCTCGCGCCTGAATGCATGGTCCGGGTGGCGAAGAGCTGTTTCATTTGCTTATCGCCGGCCGTCCAGGCAGCATTCATTTCGACAATATATTTGAAAGCAGTCATGGCATCCGCCATCATGGCAAATTCAGCTGCGAATTCGTCAGTCTTCTGACCGGAGACGAAGTCGTCGATCTCTGCCACCCACTTCTTAAACGGTTCGCCGCCATTCATGGTAAACTTGCGGCCGGTATAGTCCTGTGACTGAATGAAGTTGGTGCCTTCCCAGATGCCGTGGATCACACAGTCTCTGTATAGCTGAGCCCCGGCATACTCTTCCATAAAGCCGTAGCCGCCGTGGCACTGGATCGCTTCCCCAGTGAGAATTCTGGCCATGTCGGATGAATAGGCCTTGCATAGCGGATTGGCGATCGCGAACATGTTACCATAATATTCTCTCTCTTCGGCTGTTGCAGCATCTACTTCCAGGTCGCGGTAGAGATAGGCTTGGTAAATCAAAGCCCGGATGGCTTCCATGCCGGATTTCTGGTATAACAGCATGCGGCGGACGTCTTCGTGTTCAATGATCCTGACGCTTGGGCCTTTCGGATCGGTCGATTTTTTGCTCTGTACGCGTACTTTGGTGTAATCCAGAGCTGCGTAGTATGCGGAAGTTATGCAGCCTAGGGTGAATAAACCAGTGTTCAGGCGTTCTTCGTTCATATACGCAAACATCTGCTTCATACCAACAGCTTTGCCGTCTACCACTTCTTTTTCGCCTACCATCCAGCCGAAACAGTTGTCGTTTTCACCCATGGCCAGGGTCAGGGTGGAAGAACCGTGGATACCCATCTTATGCTCGATGCCGACGGAGGTTACGTCATTCCATGCGCCCATGGAGCCATCCTCGTTGACCCAGAACTTGGGCACGATAAACAGCGAGATGCCGGCAGTTCCTTCTTTGGCTCCCGGGGTCTTGGCCAACATCAGGTGGATAATGTTTTCCGCCAAATCATGGTCACCGGAGGTGATAAAGCACTTCGTGCCTTTGAGTTTATACAGGTGAGGAGTATCGGTGGGGGTTGCCTTGCTGGCAACCGCGCCGACCTCGGATCCTGCACCTGGCTCGGTCAGGCCCATGGTGCCGCCCCATTCACCGGTGTACATCTTGGGCAGGAACATGTCCTGTTGTTTTTGTGTTCCATAGTCCTGGAGCACAGTGGTAGCACCCTGGGTCAGACACCAGAACATCACTATAGCCGCAGATGCAGCGGATTGCATCTCCAAAATCGGAGCGTACCAGGACAGCGGTATTTTGCCTTCGCCGCGGAATCCGAACTGGGGTCCTAACTCGGCTTCACAAATCGTTTTGTAGACACTTTTGAAAGACTCGGGGGTTACGACGGCATGCTCATTGCCGCCCACATACGTTGCACCGATTTCATCAGCATCTTTGTTAGCCGGGCACATAACGTCGCGGCAGATTTTGAAGTTAACATCGAGGAAATTATCGATGTCATCGATTCCATAATATTCTTTGTAAGCATCCAGGGATAACAGGCTTTTCATATCCAGCCATTCTTTGATCACGAACTTAATGTCACGGGTATTCATAAGATAGTTGTTATGTGGCAAAACAATTCCTCCTTCTATTTTGTTAGATTATATATTTCTGAACTGTGTTGACTGGACGGATTACCAGTACCGTAATTCGCAATGGTAATCCGACAATCCAGTAAGCACAAATTCACCGTTACATTGCTTCAACAATCAGGGCAGTGCCCATACCGCCACCGATACAGAGCGTGGCAAGACCCTTTTTGGCTCCGCGTTTCTGCATTTCATATAAGAGAGTTACAAGAATTCTGACTCCGGATGCACCAACCGGATGTCCAATCGCAATGGCACCGCCGTTGACATTAACTTTTTCCA
>JAQUXM010000160.1 GCA_028692415.1 Syntrophomonadaceae bacterium
TGCCCGCCTATCGCGACAGTGCTATTGGCACCGCCTATAATACGATAGATTGCAATAGTATCTCCTATTTCCCGGACGATATCTATCCGGCCTTGATCATTACGGCCGGCTTTGATGTGGCAAAACAAGAAAAGGCTGATGTGAAAACTTATCTGGGCAATGGGGATAATATTTACGCATCCGATAAAAACCTCTATATCGCCGTCAGCCGCTATCAACAGCAGGTTCAGCCGCTGATCAAGGACAGTGCCGCTGCGGTGGTTAATCCCGCTCCCGCATCAGAGCAAACCAAGCTGTACAGATTCGCTTTAACCGGGGGTAAAATAGATTACAGCGGCAAAGCAGAGGTTCCCGGCCGTATTCTTAATCAATTCTCCATGGATGAGTATGGCGGTTATTTCCGCATCGCCACCACCAGCGGCGAAGTTTGGCGCAATGACCAGTATACGTCCCAGAATAATCTCTACGTGGTTGATGACAATCTTACTGTCTGCGGCAAATTAGAAAACCTGGCTCCCGGTGAGCAGATATACTCCACCCGTTTTATGGGTGATCGCGCTTACATGGTTACCTTTAAGAATGTTGATCCGCTCTTTGTAATTGACCTCAAGAATCCTCAGAAGCCAGCTTTGCTGGGCAAGCTTAAAATACCGGGCTACAGCGACTACCTGCACCCTTATGACGAAAACCATATTATCGGGTTTGGCAAGGAAAGCATTGAGTTGAAAAGCGGCGACGGCGAATCCCGGCCTTACTACCAGGGTATGAAGTTAGCTCTTTTCGATGTGAGTGATGTCAACCATCCCATAGAGATGTTCAAACAAACGATCGGCGACCGAGGGACAAATTCAGAACTCCTGCATAACCATAAAGCACTATTATTCTCCAGGGAAAAAAATCTGCTGGCTTTTCCTGTTACCGTAATGGAAATCGCCGGGCCAAATAAAATCAACCCGCAGGGATATCCGGAGTATGGCTCTTTTAGTTTTCAGGGAGCTTACGTCTACAATCTCGACTTGAGCAAAGGCTTCCAGCTCAAAGGTCGGATCACGCACCTGGATGAAAATGATTATAAAAAGGCCGGGGATAGCTGGTATAACAGTGAGCAGAACGTGGAACGGATCATCTATAGCGGAGACAGCTTATACACCCTGTCGCCAAGTATGATAAAAGCCAACCGCCTGGTCGATCTCAAGCAAACGGGCAGCGTGAATTTACCCTAATAGTCTCAATATCCAAGTTTGATTACAAGTGATGACAAAGGGACAGGGTCAATATCCTGTCCCCTTGTCATCTTAGCTTTGATTATTGAGAGAATCGCATTTAAACATCGGAAGAAACTGCGGGGCAGTTTCTTCCGCACCATTGCAACGAGGCGGGGGTTTAGAACCCGCCTCCGGTTTGCTTAACAGGAACCCGAACGCTTAAGGAAGCGGGGGACATCTTTTCGCTTCGTCATAACGGGCCGTAAATGTTGAATCCAGCAAGTAATAGGATATAATTAGAAAACATCAAGCATTACCGAATGAAAGGATTCGATGTTCATCATGGACACACCCGCTTCCCTGGATCTCGTTTATAGTATATTGAAAATAGCTGCGGCTCTCTTGCTGGTGGTTTTGAATGGTCTTTTTGTGGCGGCTGAATTTGCTCTGGTTAAGGTACGTCCTACGCGCATAGCGCAGTTGGTTGCCGAAGGAGATTCCAAAGCTTTGTTGGTCGATGATTGCCTCGACAATATCGACGCCTACCTCTCAGTCAGCCAGCTGGGTATTACCCTGGCCAGTCTGGGTCTGGGCTGGCTGGGCGAACCGGCGGTGGCCAGCCTTATATATCCCCTGTTATCAAGCTGGGGCGTGCAAAGCCTTGATATATTGCATACGATTTCATTTATTATAGCGTTCTCAATAATTACCCTGCTTCATGTCGTATTTGGCGAACTGGCGCCCAAATCAATTGCCATCCAAAAAGCGGAATCCATTGCCCTTTGGCTGGCAAGGCCCATGCGCTTCTTTTACTTTATATTCTATCCGGCAGTGGTCCTTTTGAATGGCACCGCCAACCGGATAGTAAGAATGTTTGGCCTGCACCCGGCCAGTGAAAGCGAATTGATTCACAGCGAAGAAGAACTGCGGATGTTAATCTCGGAAAGCTATCATGGCGGAGAAATAAATCAGAGTGAGCAGGAATTATTGCAAAACGTTTTTCGCTTTGAGGATCGGGTAGCTGAGGAAATCATGGTTCCCCGTACCGAGGTGGTCTTTCTGGACAGCTCAAAAAGCCTGGCCGATAATCTTAAACTGGTTCGGGAAACCGGTCATACCCGATTCCCGCTTTGTGATGGCAGCCCGGACCGGGTAACTGGTCTGATAAATATTAAGGATTTGTTGAGCCTGGATGAAAACATCAAGGAAATTGCTGAAATCAAACGGGAAATGCTGTTTGTCCCTGAAGCCATGCCGCTTGGCGAGCTACTGCCTACATTCCAGAATTATCACCAGCATATGGCAGTAGTCCTGGACGAATATGGCGGAACCGCTGGTATCGTAACCATGGAAAATGTGCTGGAAGAACTGGTAGGCGAAATTCAAGACGAATTCGATGATGAAGAACCTGAAATTATCCCCGGAGAAGATGACAGCCTCCTGGTAAGCGGGCAGATGTTCATTGATACGGCAGCAGAGAAATTCAAGCTTAATCTTGACGAGGAAGATGAACAGTATAATACCCTGGCAGGATATATGCTGGGTAAAATAGGCAAGCGTCCCCGCGAGGGAGACGCCATCGTACAGAATAATAAAAACCTGGAAGTCGTCAAAATGAAAGGTATGCGCATCGACCGCATCAAAATCTCCAAAGTCAAACCGGAGACCAAATAAAAGCGTTCCATTATATCGCATGTGTCAAATAACTTTGTGAGTTGGGAAGATCCTTCAGACTAATCTTCCAGTTTTCGTGTGCGGGTGGACATGCTTCCATATGACGTATCCCCAGATCTATTGATACTCAGGCCGTAAGCAGCCAAAGTTGAGAATCTTAATATCCATATGATCTTGCGGCTTGTTGAGGTCATGCAATTGCCAAAATTATTTTCCCTGTATTTTCCATTTTCAAGTAGATTATACAAACGGCTATGATATAATAGATCAAAGATATTTTCAAGGAGGCGAGAGCATGGCAGCAAAAAAGTATACGATAGAAGAGATCAAAGCTGTTGTAGAACCGATCGCCCGGAAATATGGTGTAGAGCGAGTCTATCTGTTTGGCTCTTATGCCCGTGGAGTTGTCAACGAAAACAGCGATATAGATTTGCGCGTGGATAAAGGGTCACTTAAAGGAATGTTTGCCCTGTGCGGGTTATATACGGAAATTGAAGAGGCTCTGAAAACAAAAGTGGACGTTCTAACAACAGGTAGCCTGGAAGATGACTTTCTTCATAAGATCCAACAAGAAGAGGTGCTTTTATATGGCAGATGACCGGAATGCCGACGTGCTCCGCCGGATTATTTCCTATTGCTATGAAATAGAAGAGGCCACCGCGCGATTCGGAAAAGACTACACGATATTCGCGCAGGACTCCGTGTACAGAAATGCCACAGCTCTTTGTGTCATGCAAATCGGAGAATTAACCACGCACCTCACCAATGATTTTAAACAAACCTACACAGGAATGCCTTGGACCCAGATTAAAGCATTGCGCAATGTGGTTGCTCATAGCTATGGCAAAATTGATGTAGAAGGCTTATGGGAAACCATAACCATTGATATTCCAAAGCTGCAATACTATTGCTCCGATATTATCCAGCACCTTGATGTCCTCAAGCAGGAGAACTCCATATAGTTGAAATTTTTCCCCCCTCATTTGGGCATATTTCCTTTAATTATTTCCTTTTCTTCGCAAGGTGCTAGCTAGCTTGAATACTAACAAGCAGCATTCCACTGTTATGATAGTTCGTTGAAATATTCCTGGGGCACCTGCAATTGCTTTTCCCTAATTTCTTGGTACGGAAAACAAGATCTGTTCAACGGTGCTCCGGTCTTCGCTGGAAATCCAGAATCGGGGTCTGACCCCGTTATTGATAAAAAATAATCCCACTTAGCCATAAATAGCCATAATATCCATTATCTTTTCAAGCAGATCAGGAGGAATTTTCTCACTCGGTATAATCCCGCGTTTCAGAGCCCAGGCAATAATAATATCTGCATCAACGTTATTGTGGGTGCTGTACAGCTTCCTGGACGGGCCCTGGTGGAATTTATGAATAGCCTCTTCCAAATCCCACGAATCAATCTGCCCGGACTTCCAGGATTGAAATTGGGCCAATAGTTTGTCCAATTCCATATCCAATTCGATTTGATATACTTCTGCTGCCAATTCCTTTAATATACGCCACTGGGCTTTGCTATACCTTGCATTATTGTTCATTTCTAATCCCCCGTGATTCGCAGTTGCCACGCAGCCATTCGGCTAACTGGCCTTTATTAATCCGGCTGTCAGCCAGGTTTAACATCATAGAATAGACTGCTTTATCATCCGCAGTAATTTCCCAGCCATTGACCCTTAAAAAGGTATCCATAACCACCAAGGCTACTCTTTTGTTCCCGTCAATAAACGGGGGATTTTGACAAAGGTGATAACCATAGGCAGCAGCCATCTCAAAAATATCCTGGTGCAGGTGTTCCCCGAACATAGTGACATCAGCCTGAGCCAAAGCAGATTCCAAGAGCCCTTCATCCCGCATACCTTCGAGTCCGCCGTAGCTTGCAATCAACTGCTGATGAAAAGTAAGCACTGTCTTCTTGCTAATATGTTTTATCATTGTCATTTTGCCAGTTCCCGCAGGACATTGCGGTGTTTCTGTTCGGTTATTCTATAGGCTTCCGCCCATTCCTCAAACTCGGGGTCATAAGGACTAAGATGAAGCCCTTCCTTTCCCTCAGTAAGATGCAATACGTCGTTTTCCCTAAAATTAAAGCGTTCAATTACCTCAGCCGGCAGAATCACTCCCAGGCTGTTCCCTATCTTTCTTATTTTTAATGGTGCCATTTCGCTGCCTCCTCATTCGTTATAACATAAGTTATAACTTAA
>JAQUXM010000034.1:0-23021 GCA_028692415.1 Syntrophomonadaceae bacterium
TTGAATATGGTGCCCGGGCCGTAGACTATGGAATAACTGAATTTCATATAGTCAGTGCCATGCACCCGCATATGGGGCTGGATTATTATATCGAGGTAATTGACCGCCTGCACCAGGCCTTTCCCCATATTCATATCCAGGCTTTTACTGCGGTGGAGATTTTTCATTTTGCTAAAATCAGCGGCCTTTCGGTTCGCGAGGTGCTGGTCAAATTAAAAGATGTGGGTTTGGGATCTATCCCCGGAGGCGGGGCGGAGATTCTTAATGACGATATTCGCCAGCAGTTGTGCCCCCGCAAGGCCAATAGCAAGGAATGGCTCGATGTCCATCGTATTGCTCATGAACTGGGGATCAAGACCAATTGCACCATGTTGTTCGGGCATATCGAAAGTTTTGAGGATAGAATCAGGCATATGATACAACTGCGGGAATTGCAGGATGAAGCCCCGGGTTTTCAGGCTTTTATCCCGCTGCCATTTTTGCCCGAAAACACTAAATTGGATAATTTGAAAAGAACCAGTGCCATTGATGACCTCAAGACCATTGCCATATCCCGCTTGATGCTGGATAATATTGACCATATCAAGGCCTTTTGGATTATGCTGGGATTACCGATTGCCCAGATCGCCCTGGAGTTCGGAGCGGATGATATAGACGGTACGGTGGTTGAAGAACGAATCATGCATGCGGCCGGGGTCGGTACCGAAAAGGGCATAAGCAAAGATACCATAATCAAAGTTATAAAAGAAGCCGGATATCAACCGGTGGAGCGTGACACGCTCTACAATGTGATTATGAGATATTAATGTAGTGAGGCGTTAGGGGTGAGGAGTAGAAATATCCCGGCTCTGCACTTATTCCAGACCGTCTATCTATAATAGACGGCGAACATAAGAAGGGTAACAAAAGGACCGTTACCTTGGCACCGAGAAGGGGGTTTGCTTAAATGCAGCCGCGAGTAGGACATATACAATTCATTAACTGTTTCCCGTTGTTTTATGGTCTGATTGAGAAGAAGTTTTTGCTGGAGATCGACCTGATCAAGGGCAGTCCGGCCGATTTAACCCGGATGCTGCAGGAGAATATCCTGGATCTGGCTCCGATTCCTTCTATATCGTATGCCCGCAATTACCAAAACTATGTGCTGCTGCCCGATATATCGATCAGCTGCGATGGACCGGTTATGAGTATTTACTTGTTTTCCAAGCTGCCGATAGATCAATTGCACCGCAAAAAGATTGCCTTGACCAATACATCAGCAACTTCCCAGGCTTTGCTGCGGATCATCATGTCGCGCTATTATAATATCCAGCCCGAGTATTTTACTTCCGCTCCCGAACTGGGGGCTATGTTGATGGAAGCCGATGCGGCGCTCTTAATAGGCGATGAGGCTCTGCGCTCCCGATTCAAAAATGAGGATCGCCTCCATATCTACGACCTGGGTGAGGTATGGAAGCAATTTACCGGCTTGCCGATGGTTTTTGCGGTTTGGGCGATACGCAAGGATTTTGCTGCCAAACACTTGGGGCAATTGCATGATATTAAGCAGACTTTTTGCGATTCAATCAAATTCAGCCTGGACAATGTTCAGGATGTGGCAGCCAAAGCCTCGCAATGGGAGGATTTCGGGGCCGATTACCTGGTTGATTATTTTCACTGCCTGCGCTTTGATTTTAATTCCCGCAAGCAGGAAGGACTGCTGGAATACTTCAGGCAGGCCAAGAATCAGGGTTTGCTCGATGAAGTACCACCTTTGGAGATTTTGGATGTTTAGTTATGGAGGGTAAAGTGAATACTAGCCAATTGCTGCAGGAAGTATTAAACGGGCACCGGATGACTGATGATGAGTTTGTTTATTTATCCAAGGAGGGTGACCTGCTGGAGATCGGGCAGGCGGCGGATCAAAGCCGGTTCAGGCGATTTGCCGGTAATGTCGTTACATTTGTTATTGACCGCAATATTAATTACACTAATATTTGTTCCTGCCAGTGCAAATTCTGCGCTTTTTACCGTCATAAAGAAGACAGTGACGCTTACGTTATTGACCGGGCAAGCTTGATGGAAAAGATTGAGGACGCAATTGGGCTGGGAGCCTCACAGCTGATGATTCAGGGCGGCTTGAATGAAGACCTGGATATTTCATTCTTTGAAGATATGTTTGCCGGCATCAAGGCGCGTTATGATATATGTATTCATTCCCTGACCGCGCCGGAGATCGTTTATATTGCCAAAAACTCCGGGTTGAGTATCAAGGATACGCTGTTGCGCCTGCAAAAAGCCGGGCTGGATTCCCTGCCTGGGGGCGGGGCCGAAGTCCTGCATGATGAAGTGCGGCAGGCCATCAGCCCGAATAAGATTAAGAGCCGGGAATGGCTGGAAGTGATGAAAACCGCCCATCAGATAGGCATGAAGACAACTGCAACCATGATGATGGGCAGTATCGACACCCTGGAGCACCGTCTGGTGCATTTGCAGAGGATTAGGGACTTGCAGGATGAAACCGGAGGTTTTAGAGCCTTCATCGTCTGGACTTACCAGCCGGGCCATACTGAACTTATGGGTAATAAGATATCTTCCCTGGAGTATTTGCGCTTTTTAGCTTTATCCCGGCTTTACCTGGACAACTTTGAACATATTCAGGGCTCCTGGCTTACCCAGGGGCAAAAAATAGGGCAGTTATCGTTATTATTTGGTGCTGATGATCTGGGCAGCGTCATGATTGAGGAAAACGTAGTGCGGGCTGCCGGGGTGGAATATAAAATGCAGAAAAGTGAAATGATTGAACTAATCAGAGGGGCAGGCCGGCTTCCTGCGCTCCGTGATACGGAATACCGTATATTGGAGCGATATTAGCAGTACAAGTGGGACAAGGGGACAGGAACCTTGTCCCATTACCGAAATACTCATTAGAACGGGACAAGGTTCCTGTCCCCTTGTCCCACCTAGGGAGATCAACCATGAAAATACCCAATTGTGATATAGGATTAATCGGGGGTTCCAGTACGCTTAGTGCCGAAATACCCGAGGATCTGGGGCTGGATTATGTGGAAGTCAAGGAAAAGAGTCTTGTATTCCCAACCCCTTATGGCCCCAGCCCTGAATTCAAGCTGCTGATACTACATAACTTTAATGAGCTTAAACCGGTGCTGTGCTGCAGGATGCACGGTTGGCGATCAGGGGTAAGCCGGGCGGATGCTTCGCGGCAGGTTTTTTGGGTCTTTAAACAAGCGGGGGTCAAAAGAGTGCTGGCCGAGGGCGGGGTAGGTGCGATAAACCACCTGCTTAAGCCCCGGGACATTGTAATTCCCCATGATTATATGGATTTTTCGCTGCGCAAGGATGTGTGCCTGGAAGACAGATATCTCTTGATGATGCGGGATGCGCTTTGTGCTGGTATGATAAAGGAACTGAATGAGCTTGTAACCCGGCAATGGAAAAAGGGAAGGGTTTTTGACCGGGGGGTTTATGTCAATACCGATGGTCGTCATTTTGAAAGCCCGTCGGAGGTGGCCATGTTTAAAATGACCGGCGGGGATGTAGTGGGGCAAAGTATTTGTCCCGAGGTCTACCTGGCTCGTGAAATCGGGGCCTGTTATGCCGGGGTGTATATGGTGGTCAATTATGCCGAAGGTATCGTTAGTCCCTGGCAGCATGAGGAACTGGAGGAGATATTCAATTCGGAAAGCCTGGCCTTGGGGAGATGCATATTTGAGTTTTTGCGGGGACTGGAGGTTGACCGAACCTGTGAATGCACGGAACTTCGCAAGGATACCCTGCTGAAAAAGGTATATAAATGAGGCGAAAAGATGTCCCCCGCTGCTTTAAGCGGTCAAGTTCCAATTAACAAAACGGCGGCGGGCACTAATCCCCCGCCTCGTTTAAGCATAAAACACCCGATGGGATAATTTTAAAGGAAAGAGATTTGGAGTTAGGCCGCAACAGGCTATAAACAAGTGGATAGGAGGAAAGGAAATGCGAATGGAAAACAAAACATCAATGAGCAGTACTGTTAAACTGGCCATATTTGTAGTGGTGCTGATGGGTGCTTCGGGAATTGCCAGCCTTTATATGGAGTGGCTGTGGTTTCAATCGGTAGATTTCGCCAGTGTTTTCTCCAAAATACTGTTGAATAAAATCGCGCTTTATGTGGTTATATTTCTGACTACATTGGCTTTGTTTATGTTTAATCTGCAGCTGACCCGGCGGCACCTGGGTCCTATCCAGGATCGTCCCGATGAAACAGAAGATGGCCGCAATATTATATACCTGGACCAGGAAGGCTCACACTGGCAGAACTTCCTGAAAAGCAAGACGTCAAAATGGTTGTTCATCGGGGTAGGTGTTTTTGGGGCTTTCGTGGTCAGCTCGGTAGCGGCGGAAAACTGGATCATTGTGCAGCAGTTTATACATCGTGTCGCTATGGGCACCGTTGATCCAATATTCCATAAGGATCTGGGCTTCTATTTTTTTAATCTTTCCTTTTACAAATTTTTCTACAGTACTTTAATGATGGCCTTGATCTTGCTGACCATTGTCATCGGAGCGGTTTACCTGGTCAATGCATCTTCGGAGTTAATCTTCGGAGATTGGCGGCAATTCAGCTTTGCCAAGGGTCATATGGCAGTCTTGCTGGCTTTGATATTTGGACTGAAAGCCTGGGGCTACAAGCTCGCAGCCTATGATATACTGTTTTCTTCTTCGAGTATTATCTATGGAGCAGGTTATACCGACATATTTGCCCGCTTGCTTACTTTCAAGGTGCTGATGCTGGTATCGGCAGCATTGGCGATAGTGATTCTGATTAATATCTTTGTCAAGAAGTTTAAATGGATTCTGATCAGCCTGGGGGCCTGGCTGCTCATCGCAGTGGTTTTGGGTGGCATTTACCCATCACTGATTCAAAACCTGGTAGTTAAGCCCAATGAATTCAACAAAGAAAATCCCTACATTCAAAACGCCATCAAATTTACCCGTCAGGCTTATGCCCTGGATACTGCAGAGATTAAAGAGTTCAAACTGGACAACAACCTGGATATCAACAACCCGGATTACCAGAGCACGATCAATAATATCCGCCTTTGGGATTGGCAGCCGTTGAAAACCACCTACAAGAATCTTCAGCAGCTGCGCAGCTACTATGTTTTCAATGATGTGGATGTTGACCGCTACATGGTCAATGGGGAGTACCGGCAGGTGATGATAGCAGGCCGGGAGATTGACCAGGAGGAACTGCCTTCCACTGCCAAGACCTGGATTAACCAGCGTCTGATGTACACCCATGGTTATGGGGTGGTAGTCAGTCCGGTGAATGAGATTGCTGAAGAAGGCTTTCCAAAGTTCTTTATCAAGGATGTCCCGCCGCGTTTTACCAGTGATTTGAAGGTAACCAGACCGGAGATATACTTTGGCGAAAGTACCAATGATTATGTAATCGTGAATACCAAACAAAAGGAATTCGACTATCCGGCCGGGGAGAAGAACGTTAGCTCTGTTTATCAGGGTCAGGACGGCATCAAGATAAAGAATATGGCCCGCCGGCTGGTATTCAGCTGGGCTTTGAAGGACTACAAGATGCTGCTGTCCACTGAAATCACGAACGATAGCCAGATTCTGATGAACCGCAACATCGTGCAAAGAATCCAGATGGTTGCTCCCTATCTGGAATATGACGGAGATCCATACATGGTGGTCAATGATGACGGCAAGCTATACTGGATGCTGGATGCCTATACGGTTTGTGACAAATACCCGTATTCACAGCCTTTTGATAATCTGGGCAACAATTATATCCGCAATTCGGTCAAGGTGGTTTGCGACGCCTATTCCGGCAAAATGAATTTCTATATCGCCGACAGTAAAGATCCGCTAATCCAGACCTACAGCAAGATATTTCCCCAGGTCTACCAGCCGCTGGAGAAGATGCCGGACGGCTTGAAAAATCATATTCGCTATCCCGAGGATATATTTACCATACAGGCTGAGATGTACAAGACTTTTCATATGACTGATCCCTCGGTTTTCTATAATAAAGAAGACCCCTGGCTGATTCCCAATGAGATTGTGGGCAGTGAACTGACCAAAATGGACCCCTATTATATTGTGATGCATCTGCCCGGGGCCTCGAAAGCGGAATACGTACTGATGACCCCGTTCTCCCCGAAGAGCCGTCCCAATATGGTAGCCTGGATGGCGGCCCGTATGGATGGAGACAACTATGGCAAGGTGCTGGTTTATCGTTTTGCCAAACAGGAAACGATTTATGGACCTGAACAGATAGAGTCCAGAATTAACCAGAATACAGAAATTGCACAACAAATCAGCCTTTGGGATCAGCGCGGTTCCAAGGTTTACCGGGGGAATCTGCTGGTCATACCGTTGAAAACCTCGATTATTTATGTGGAACCGCTGTACCTCCAGGCGGAAAACAACAAACTGCCTGAACTTAAGCGGGTTATCGTCGCATTTGAAAACAATATTGTCATGGAGCCTTCACTGGACCAGGCCTTGTTAAAGATCTTTAATAAGAGTTCTGGTTCGGGAACCACCAGCAAGGTTGAAAAACCGGCAGTAAATGTGGATGATAATCTTGCCACTACCGAGGGAATTGAAGGGCTGGCGAAACTGGCCCGGCAGTATTATGACCGGGCCAACCAACTGCTTAAGGAAGGCGATTGGGCCGGTTACGGCGAGAACGTCAATAAATTGAATGAAGTGATCAGCAAGCTGGAAGCAGCTGCCAATCAATAAACCAGGGGGATGGGAATAGATGCAGGATAAACTGAAGATTGTATGCCTGGGGGACAGCATCACTTATGGTTTTCCTTTCGGCCCCCAGGCTTCCTGGGTACGGATGCTGAGTGAGGTAATTGACGGGGAAATAATAAACAAGGGCATCAACGGCAACATGACCACAGATATGCTGAACCGTTTTGAACGGGCGGTTTTAAACAACAATCCCACCCATGTTATAATCATGGGTGGGATTAATGATGTCATCTGCGGAGAATCCTTTGACCGTATTGTTTGGAATCTGCGCAGCATGGCGGAGCAGGCACTGGCTGCCAATATCCAGGTAATACTGGGGATTCCCACCGGGGTGGACGATCCCTACTGGGAAAAGCTCCTTACCCGGATACGCCTCTGGATCAAGAATTACGCCAAGGAAAACCAGCTCAAAACCATTGATTTTGCACAGGCTTTTTTTGACGCCGACGGCAAACTAAAAGACGAATTATTGCTGGCCGATGGCGGTCATCCCACCATGGCCGGCTACCAGGCAATGTTCGAGCAAATCAATCTCGAAATATTTGATTAAAATTACCTGACTACAATGTTAACGGTACTTCTTCAGGCGGCAACGCGCGGGTTCTCTTGTTGGGAAGATACAACTGCACTTTTTGGTTCCCGGACCGTTGAAAATACCTCTATCCGGGACCGTACCCATATTTACTATTTTGAATTAAGCACTTGCTTGATACCAATTCTTCTTTTCACCTTTACCCAAATTATATCTTGACTAAAATTCCCGGGGATCAGAGATATTGTTTTACCTTGACAAAGGGGAAACTGTATACATATAATAATAGTGTACTAATAAACTAGTGCACTAACGCATAAGGATGGAGGTGAACGAAAAATGGACTTTGATTTGGCCCGACCGATATACCAGCAAATCATCGATGATTTTAAGAAACAAATGATCCGGGGCGAACTGCGGAAAGGAGAACGGATTCCTTCTCAGCGGGAATATGCGGAAAAGGCTCGCATCAATCCCAATACCGTACAGCGGGCTTACCGGGAAATGGAGAATATGAGAATGGTTGAGACATTGAGAGGTCAGGGAACATACGTGAACATAAGTGAGGAAGACCTGCAGATGCTCAGAAAAGGAATGGCCCGGGCGGTGCTGAAGAATTTTGTCATGGAAATGCGTGCACTGGGATTTGATGATGAAGAAACGCTTATAATGCTGCAGGCTGAGCAAACAGGAGGAGAGGGGGATAATAAACAGTGATCGAGTTCATTAATGTATCCAAACAATTTGGTGCGACGGTAGCTTTGAATAACCTTAATTTAAGCTTTCAACCGGGCAGAATTACCGGTTTATTCGGACCCAACGGGGCGGGCAAATCCACCAGCCTCAAAATGATATCGGGATTAAACCGTCCGGACCGGGGTGAGATAAGAGTACACGGACAGGCACCCGTGGGATGTAAGGATTCCATAGCCTATCTCCCGGAAATTGACCACCTTTACCCGTGGATGAATATCAAACAGGCGGCCGGGTTTATGCAGAGTTTCTATGCTGATTGGGATGAGGAGAAATACCGGGAACTGCTGGCTTTTCTCAACCTTGATGAGCAGATGAAAATAAGCAAGATATCCAAAGGCCAGCGGGCCAAGACCAAACTTTTACTGGCCGCAGCGCGGCACTCCCGTTACCTGTTGCTGGATGAACCTTTATCCGGCATAGATATTCTGACCCGGGAGGAAATAATTCAAACCCTTATCAGGGATTACCGCGAAGGAGAACAGACCGTTATAATTTCTACCCATGAAATCGATGATGTGGAAGCACTGGTGGATGAAGTTGTTTTTCTGAACCGCGGCCAGGTTAAACTATCGGGAAATGCCGATCAATTGCGCGAGGAGAAAGGAATGTCCCTGGTAGAGATAATGAAGGAGGAGTTCAGGCATGCAAACTAATGCGTGGAAAAAATTTGCCGCCCTCTATGGTAAAGAAATGAGAGAACTGTTGCCGGAGATATCTGTAGTATTAGGATTGGTAATTCTTATCACCGGCATCCACTACATTAAACCGGGCGACTATTCTCAACTGATTGTTTTGCCGTATATTATGCTGGCCGGACTGGTCGTGTTTTTGCCGTTTATATCTTCCGGGCGCTTGAGCCGGGAATGGAGCAGCAACACTATTTACCTGATGATGTCCCTGCCGGTAAAAGGAGGAATGCTTCTGGGCACCAAGCTTCTGGCCCTGCTCAGTCAATACTTAATAAACAGCATAGTGCTTGTACTGGCCGGTATGCTCCTGGCTTTCCCTGAGCTGCGTACGCTGGATTCGGCAGCCCTCAATCAACTTAACGAGCTGCTGGCCCAAGGGATGGGGCCGATGCTGCTGGCTTACCTTTTAAGTATTGCAGGTTTGAGCTATATGATCAGTTTGAGTTTTTTCAGCCAACTGGCGGGGAAACTGGTGCCCCGCTTCTCCAAATTATTTACTGTGATAATATTCATAGGAACATTTGGGCTGGTCGGCCATTTGATAGACCTGGCAGTAACGCCGGTATTGCCTCAATTGGGGTTTGATTTGGCCGGTCCGATAAGAGCGGCTGAGCATATGGAACTGGTCAACAAATTCCTGGCCGTAAACAGTCTTATACTAATTGCGGCTGCGCTGTTGTTGTTAGTTCTCAGCAGTATCGTGTATAATCGCAGAGTCGAACTCTAATTTGAAGGATCGTCCCTTTGTTCAGCCTTGTTCGACGGGAGGTGAAATTAATAAAAATGACTCAAGGTTTATTTCACCGGGGGTTAAGGTCAGTCCTTACACCGTTGCCGGTATTTCTTCCGGCCGCAGAGGGGCGACGGCCAAGATTTGATAGTCTTCACTCCCGATTTGGAAGACCTTCAAAGTGGCTTGAGGTTCATTTTTGGCATCACTGTAGCGGGCCACAATGGCGGCGGCATAATCCAGTTCCTGCTGGCCGGGTACTCCGTCCGGACTGCGGAAAAGGGCCAGTGGCCCGGGGCGGTCAATGACCTTTAACAAATAATCCGATTCCCCGGCTATTGCCTGTAAACGCTCATTTTCCGCATGCTTGCGTCCCACTACCAGCAGGTGATTATTCTCCAGGATGAAGTGCCTGCCCACCTTGTATACTTCTATTTCTTGTGGGTGGATTTCATCCCGCTCTGCCAGCAGAGGTTTGATGCGTCGGGAAAAATTCTCATCGGTTAAGAGACAGCCGCCAGCCGGGCTGGGATAATCATTGATGCCATACTGCTCGGCCAGTTCCATTTGCCGGCTGCGGCCACGCCCGCTGATATCGAGCAACTGGTTGCGGTTAATCCAGCCTTCAGTTTCGGGAATAGTTTCCGGAAGCAATAGAGCCGATAGTGGCCTGAGGGTTAGACCTTTGAGTCCGGACAATTTGTCTACTGCGTTTAAGGCGGAACGGTTTTGGCTCATTGGCCGCTGCCCGATCACTTCACCCGTTATTAAAAAGGAAGCACCGTTCTCCTGCATGAAGAGGCCAGCCTTCTTCTGCATATAGGCATGGCAATCAATACAGGGGTTGAGATTCTTGCCATAACCATAAACCGGTTTTCTTAATACCTCACTGATATATTCCTTGCCAATATCCATAGTAAACAACTCTATACCGATTTGTTCGGCAGCTTTATAGTCAGCTTCGCTGGCACCAAAAAAGGGACTGGTAAAATTTAAACCCAGGACTTCGATCCCCTGATCCTTAACGAGGCAGACGGCTAGTTGAGAATCGAGTCCGCCGGAAAAAAGACTAACTGCTTTCACTATCTTCACACTCTCCCGTATTTTTAATCATCTTCTCGGGCGAAATAGCCCTCAAGAAATCTTCATCGTTTACCACCTTAAAACCATGTTTTTTCAATAAAGCTGCAGTCACGCCATCACCTGGACGCAAGATCCCGTTAAAGGATCCGTCATAAATCTGCCCTACTCCGCAGGAAGGACTGCGGCTTTTTAAAACTACCCGGTCAGCCTTGCATTCCAGGGCTGTTGCCAGGGTTTCTTGCGCACCCTTGAGAAAGAATTGACTGAGATCAATTCCTTCATTATTAATAACCCGGGCCTTGGCGTCAAGTACATCATTCCCGGACCCGCCCCAAATCTCACTGGGGCGGCGGGGAATTTTTAAACCTGCAAGCACTTCCGGGCAAATTGGAATCAATTTCTTTTCTTCCATAAGCTCGCGAAAATAGGGATTTAAATTATTCCCCCCGTTGTATTTGCAGTTCAAGCCGCAGAGACAGGCACTTACCAGCAGCATTTGATTTACCTCCAACTATGATAATATCTTAGCCTTCCCGAAAACGGAGAAATTACTATATTCTGCTGATAATGGCTGCAGAAAAAGCATTCGGGTTAAAAGTAAAAGCGCGTTAATACAATCTAAAACCCCTCACGCCTAACCCCTTACACCTAACTTTATATATATAGTATTTGGAATTAGCAAAGATTTAGATACTTTCATATTATATGATACAAAAACAAAGTAATGGAGATAAAAATATGCAGAACTTTAAAATGCTCAGTGTTAAGTTCATGTCAAAGCAGGCGGAGGGAATTCTGGTTATGAGCCAGGACCTGGCTGACTACCTTGAAATTGTCGAAGATGAATACCTGAAGCTACATGTCGGACAATTACTTGAGAAGCTTAAAATCACCGTTGATAAAAGTTCAAAAAATCATAATACGATTTATCTGAATCCTCAGCTGGCCCGAGCCTTATACTTGCAAAACGGTTGGAAATATGGATATAGAGGGAATAGGGAAGAGCTATTTATCGGACCGGTAGTAGGAATAATGCTTGAAGAATCCGGGCAAAGGGATAAACCATTTGGAGGGCAGAGTTTTTTTGTCAAGCAGCTTTTGACCAGCGGCCGGGCTATGGGGGAACTATGCTTTGCTTTTAGCCCGTTTCGCATTAATTGGAGCCGCAAAACAGTTCAGGGATACTCCTATGGAGAAAGGGGGTGGAGTAAGGGGACCTTCCCGGTACCGGATGTTGTTTATCCCCGGGGCAAGGGCTATTCACCACAGAAGATGAGTATTAGAAGAAGGTTGGAAACGATGGGGGCAGTATTCTTTAACCCTGGATTAATTGGCAAGTGGCAGACCCACCGGATTCTATCCCAAAAATCTGAACTCCTGTCATATATACCAGATACCAGACTGGTCAAAGATTTTGCCCAGGTTGACCGCATGATAAAAAAGTACCAGGCGGTATACCTAAAACCGGTAACAGGTTCGCAGGGCAAGAATATAGTCAGGGTTCATAAAACCAAAGATTCTCAGAATTATCAATATCAATATCAGATGAATAATCAATCATATCGCGGCAGTGCCCATAACCTGGCTCAATTGCGAAGCTATTTGCGCCCGGTTATGGGCAACAAAACATATATAGCACAAAAACAAATCAATCTTTTACAGTCTGAAGGCAATTTGGTTGACGTTCGAATATTGGTACAGAAGGATGATACCGGCAGTTGGAAAGTTACCGGTATGGCCTGCCGGGTGGGTAGGAAGGGATCAATAACCAGCAATATATCGGGCGGTGGCAGTGGACGCCATCTGGAAACGGTGCTTAAAAGCAAGTTCCCTGATGAGGAACAAAGGATTCAAATATGTAAAGAATTACAGTATCTGGCTTTGGAAGCTGCTAAAACCCTGGAAGAATCAATCGGATCGTCAGGTGAGATGGGAGTGGACATTGGGATAGACAAAAACGGGCACATCTGGTTTATTGAAGCCAATCTTAGACCAGCCCGGCAGATTTTTTCTTTAATTGGGGAGAAAGAAACTCGCAAACTTTCAGTGGATAGACCCATGTTATATTCCCGGTATCTGTCGGGATTTTAATTAAGTGAGGTAGCATAATATGAAAGTCACCGGAAGCATATATATTTCCAAGACTTTGGCAAACCGCCTGGGATTGCCGGCGCAAGATGAAATCATGGTCCGCGTTGGCAGCATGATTGCCCGCAGCAAGCTCTTGATTCAAAAACTCGAAGGTCGTTCTTACATGTTATCACCAGTGCTGGTCCATGAATTATTGATAAAAAAGCCCCGTCGCTTAAAGCTGCGATATGACCAGAAAGCCAATATGATACACCTGGGTCCAACCATTGGTATAATATCGAGCTTTTTACCTAACCGCGAAGAATTTGATCCGACCAGTATGCAAGCCGAACTTATATGCCTTAGCAATATTGGTAAAAAACTGCCGGGGCAGGTCTATATTTTTACACCCGGTTGCATAAACTGGGCCAGCAACACGGTTCGAGGTTATGTTTACCGGCAGCTGAGCAGCGAGCGGGGAATGTGGATTTCACAGTTGTATCCGCTTCCCGATGTGGTTTATGACCGTATACCGAGTCGAGGCCTTGAAGCGAAAAATACCATCAGAAATACCAAGCATAGATTGTGCAGAATGCCCTATCTAAAATACTTTAATCCTTCCTTTCTAAATAAATGGGAAGTATATCAGCTGTTAATTACCGACCCCCGGTTGTATGCCTATATACCGGAAACCCAACATCTTACTCATGCAAACCTGGAAGCGATGCTTGAAAAATATGATACCCTCTATCTCAAGCCAGCCAACGGCAGTCTGGGCAAAGGAATTATTAAAGTACGACGTGATGAAAAGGGCATCCTCCACTTAATTGCCCACCGCAAAGGCAGGCACCGGAGCCAGGTTAATAATGCTTCCGACCTGTTGAAAAAGACCAAAGTATTTCGCGGGGATCGCTCCTATATCGTACAACAAGGAATAAAATTGGCTACGTACCAAGGCTCTCCCTTTGATATACGTATTGTTTTCCAAAAAAACAACAAGGGTGAGTGGCAAGTTGGGAAGAAGTTTGTAAGGGTAGCTGCCAAGGGAAGCAGTGTGGCCAATTTAAGCAGTGGGGGCAGAGTTGAAACTACTAAGAAGATATTTAAAATTTTATATAAAGCCCCGGCCTTAATAGAAGATAAACATCGCCAGATAAATGAGCTTTGCAAAAATATAGCCAATACCCTGGAGAATAACAGTCAGGCTAATTATGGAGAATTGGGCATCGATATTGGCATGGACCAAAATGGGTTTCCCTGGTTGATTGAAGTCAACTCCAAACCACGAAAAACCACAGAAAGCGAACACTCCCAGGGTATCGCTCGCAATACTTTCAAAAGACCCCTGGAGTATGCCACATTTTTAGCAGGTTTTTAATTCGGGATGGTCCCTTTCTGGCTTGCTTAAGTTTCCCTAATGTTTAACAAATTACTTCTCTTGAATTGGACAGCACTAATATTTGTTATATAATATATGCAGACAATAACAAAGGGAAGGGAGAAAGAGGCTAAGATGGGAAGATCAAAAGGATTATCGATTGCTTTAGTAATGATGTTGGCAGTGATTCTAGGCGGGTCATTCCTGGTTTTTTGCAACTATTTCCCAGCTGTCGAATCTGAAAAACAGGTTCAGGCAACTACGACACCGGTTAGCAGCCAGGTTCTGATTGGACCTGCCAATATTGCGGATATGGTGGAAAAGGCAAGTCCTGCCGTAGTAAATATCGAGACGACCATTGCTAGTAATAGTTATGGAGATAATGCATTTTTGAATGACCCCTTTTTCAGACAATTTTTTGGAGACAATATACCCATACCCAAACAAAATATTCAACAAGGGATAGGTACAGGGTTTATTATCAGTGAAAATGGTTATGTGGTTACCAACCAGCACGTAATCAATGGCGCCAGTCAAATTACTGTCAACCTGAGTGGAAACAAGAAATATACCGCGAAAGTGGTGGGGCAGGATTATGAAATGGATCTGGCAGTATTGAAAATAGATACCGGTACCAAACTCTCAACGCTAAATATGGGCAATTCCGACCAAATGCGGGTTGGCGATTGGGTGGTGGCCATCGGCAACCCTTACGGCTTGGATCATACGGTTACGGCGGGAGTAGTAAGCGCCAAGGGAAGGCCCATGAAAATTGAAAACCGCACGTATAGAAATCTAATTCAAACCGATGCGGCCATTAACCCAGGGAACAGCGGCGGCCCCCTGCTAAACACAAAGGGGGAAGTAATAGGAATAAACACTGCGGTTGACGCGCAAGCCCAGGGGATAGGTTTTGCCATATCCATAAATACGGCTAAAGAGGTTTTAAATGAGCTTATTGATAAAGGAAAAGTGGTAAGGCCTTACATTGGGGTTTGGCTGCAGCCGGTAGATAATGAATTGGCAAACTATCTGGGGATAAAAGCAGAGGGAATGGTAGTCGCCAATGTGGTTCAGGGCGGCCCGGCCGAAAAGGCCGGTCTCCGTAAATATGATGTTATCCTCAGCATAGACAAGCAGAAATTTAATGATAATGATGGCTTGCAGGAGATACTCAAATCCAAGAAGGTTGGGGACAAAGCAGTGCTTGAAGTAATAAGGAATGCCAAGACTATTTCGGTAGCCATTAATTTGGCCGAAAAACCTGCCAATTAAAAGCATAATAAAGAAAGGGGACACTCACATGCGTAGCAATGTCCCCAATAAGAGAAGGGGACATACTCCCCAATATTGAGGGTGGGCTATTCCCCCCTTTTTCTTATCACAAAACCAAGACATATGCCACCGCCAGTGGCGCACCCTTCTCCCCTGCATACTTCAGGCGGAGGCAGAGAATATGCAAGCTTTGGGTACAAGCTTACTGAGCACTGTATGTGTACAGGCAAAGGCATGGACCAGTGTGCTCGCGATTTATCGCCAATATATTGGCGCAAACCGGATTTTATTATTTAAGAAAATTTTATGCAACAGGAGGTCCGCTGATGGGGAAGATTAGTCAAATTGGAATACTAACCGGTGGTGGAGATTGCCCGGGACTCAATGCAGTTATCCGTGCTATTGCCAAAACCGCCATTATTAACTATGGACTTGAGGTAATCGGGTTCATTGACGGTTTTAAGGGCTTGGTGGAAAACCGCTATATTCAGCTTGATCTGCGAACAGTTTCGGGAATCAGCCATACCGGCGGGACTGTACTGGGAACCAGCAATCGTGACAACCCCTTTAAATATTTTTCAGTCAGTGAAGGCAATGTTCATCATAGTGACGAATCGGACCGTGCGATCAGCAATATGCATCATTTGGGCCTGGATGGACTAATCGTAATCGGGGGGGATGGCAGTCTTAATATCGCCAGCCAGTTTCAGGCCAAAGGTGTCAATGTTGTTGGCGTGCCCAAGACCATTGACAATGACCTTATGGGGACTGACGTAACCTTTGGTTTTAATACAGCGGTAAACACTGCCTCTGAAGCGCTGGACCGCCTTCATACTACGGCTGAATCGCATCACCGGGTTATGGTCCTGGAGGTGATGGGCCGCTATACCGGCTGGATAGCTCTGCATGCTGGCATCTCCGGCGGGGCTGATGTTATATTGATTCCCGAAATACCTTATCAGATCGATGCCGTGATTAAAAAAATATCGGAACGCTATCGTCAAGGCAAGAACTTCAGTATAATAGTGGTGGCAGAAGGAGCCATACCCGAGCATGGAGAAATGGTCATTAGAAATCTGGTATCAACCAGTCACGACCCGATTAGATTAGGCGGCATTGGTCAGAAGGTTGCTGAGGATATTGGCGAACTCCTTCAAAATATTGAAATCAGGGTAACGGTCCTGGGGCATTTACAGCGAGGCGGATCCCCGATTCCCTATGACCGGATTTTGTCCACGCGCTATGGCGTTGCTGCGGTGGAGGCATTTATGGCTGAAAAATATGGTACCATGGTTAGTTTGCAGGGCAGAGAAGTCACTACCGTGCCAATTATAGAAGCAATTAAAGGAATAAGGAAGGTTGAACCCGAAAGCGACCTGGTTAGCGCGGCCCGGTCGGTGGGGATTAATTTTGGGGACCAGTAATCAGGATTTGGTACTAATCGCAGAGAGGGGGGATAGTTTTGCAAATCAAAAAGGTTGCGGTACTGGGGGCCGGGATTATGGGTGCAGGAATCGCTCAGGTGCTGGCTCTGGGAGGCTTCAAGGTGATATTGCGTGATTTGCAGATGGCTCTGGTTAGAGACGGTTTGCATACGATAGATCATAATCTCAATAAGATGCTGGATAAAGGTCTAATCGAAGAAAGACAAAAAAACGATGCGCTCAGCCTGATCCACGGGGCCACTGACCTGGCAGAATTACGTGATGTTGATCTGGTCATCGAAGCAGTTGTCGAGAATATGGCGGTAAAGAAGCAGATATTTGCTGAGTTGGATCATTTGTGTCCGAAGCATACCATTTTGGCAACCAACACCTCATCTTTATCAATAACTGAGATTGCCTCGGCTACCCGGAGGCCTGAAAAAATCCTGGGTATGCATTTTTTTAATCCAGTTACTGCGATGCAATTGGTGGAAATAGTCAAGGGGTTGGATACTGATCAGACAAGCGTAGAGCTGGCAGGAGAGTTCATCAAGAAAATTGGCAAACATCCGGTGCTCGTCCAAAAGGAAAGCCCCGGATTTATCGTTAACCGGATAATGGCATCCTGTATTAATGAAGCTATTTTCATTTACGGCGAAGGCCTGGCTCAGAAAGAGGATATAGATACTGCTATGAAACTTGGTGCCGGCATGGCTTTTGGCCCTTTGGAGGTAGCAGATTTTATTGGGCTGGATGTTTTGTATGCGCTGCTGCTGGTTTTTTATGAGGAGTTCAGAGATCCCAAGTACCGACCCCATTACCTGTTATCTACTATGATAAGAGCTGGCTATTGGGGTCAAAAGAGCGGTCGCGGTTTTTATAAATATCACCATGAGTGATGAATGAAATTGAAGGGGGCACTACAAGTATGGAATTTCGCCCGACAAAGGCAAGCGGGATTATTTATGGACTAATAATGGGGATTGTTATTTTTGGGTTCTGTTTTTGGGGGATTGATTTTTCATTAGGGCCTAATGACCGTACTTTGAAGATAATGCTCTACATACCGGCATATCTATTTTTATTTATTTATCTGGTTCTGGTTACCGGACTTTTTAATATGACTTACCGGGTGGAAGAAGACGGTTTGCTGATAAAATGGGGCATAGCCCGCATTAAGATTGCCTGGGATGAGATTAGTAACATAAACCAGATTACGGGCAAGAGCAACATGTCCTCCTTGTTCGGCAGCAGTTGGTATGGTTATATGATAGGCCTGTATACGGTCAATGGAATAGGGGCAGTCCGAATGTTTGCAACCTTTCCGGAAAAGGGTTTCATTTATCTCAAGACTTCCCGGGGATTCTATGGCTTGACACCCGCCGACCCCAAATTGATCGATATTATTTCCGAAAGATCCGGGATATACATTGATACCGTTCATATGGATGAATTGGACCCCGAGATCAAGGGAACGAGTATGCAGGATGATAGCTTTTACCGGATACTCTTGAGTTTAAATATCTTTTTTCTATGTTTATTTGCCGCTTACCTGGCTATATTTTTTCCAGGCTCAGGCGCGCCGCCCTTTGTGGTACTGCTCCTGGTGCTGGCGGTAGCCTTGTTTTTTTTCAGCATTGGCAATGCCGGGCGGCTCTACCAGTTCAGCCAAAACGGCGGTTATATGCTGCTCCTGTTGGGACTGGCGGTTACCGGTATTTTTCTCATCCTGTCATTGTCCGAAATCAGCCTGAGATGAAGAAAGCACCAAATAATAAATATTATGTAAACCGATTACCCATTCAAGGTAATTGGTGAAGAAAAACCTGCGTTAAGAGAGGACAGATTATATGCAGCTTGGAATAATAGGAATGCCACTGGTCGGGAAGACCACCATATTTGAACTGCTTACCGAAAGCAAAGAAAAAGTCATGGGCAGCGCCAAGACCAATACGGGTATGGCCAGGGTTCCAGACGCAAGAATTGATTATTTGGCGGGAATGTTCAAGCCCAAGAAAACAACCTATGCTCAATTGGAAATACTGGACATTCCGGGATTGGTACCCGGCGCTGAAAAAGCTGCCGGAGTATTTCTGGAAGCAGTCCGGCAGGCCGATGCTCTATTACATGTGGTTCGCCTATTTGACGACTCGTCCATACCATCGCTTAGCGGTGAAATCAATCCTATTAAGGATATTGAAACCATTAACTATGAACTTTTGCTGGCTGATTTGGATCTGATTGAAAAGCGCATTGACAGGATTAACAAGAACAAAAAAAAGAATCAGATGCTTGAGGAATTGGCCCTGCTGAAAAGGCTGCAGGAAGCGATAGAGAATGAGAAGCCCCTATCATCTGTAGAAATAAATAAAGATGAGCAGGAATTGCTGGTTAACTATCGATTTCTGACCACCAAGCCATTGTTGATTGCCCTTAATGTATCTGAAAATGATCTGCTAAATAAAGAGTATAAGCAAAGAGATGAGCTCTTCAAATATTCACAGGATAACCAACTCCCCATCCTTGAAATATCTGCCGGCATTGAGCGGGAGATAGCTGAGCTGGACGGTGAGGAAAAGGATATTTTCATGGCGGAAGCAGGAATCGAGCAAGCGGGAATAGTTAAAATCTGCCGCAGCATGTACCATCGCCTGGGTCTTATCTCATTTTTCACAGTAGGAGAAGACGAAGTCAAGGCCTGGACTATTGAGCAGAGCAGCGTGGCCCGCAAAGCCGCCGGTAAAATCCATTCTGACATTGAAAGAGGTTTTATCCGGGCTGAAGTGGTGGAATACCAGCATTTAAAAGACCTGGGAAGCATGGCTGCGCTTAAAGAAAAAGGTCTTTTCCGCCTGGAGGGCAAGGAATACCTGGTTAAAGATGGAGATATTATTCATTTCAGGTTTAACGTCTAAGTAATTTTGAATGCTAAGCGTTCCCACCTCAATTTGGAATTTTAAATGATAAATTTATAATTAGCGAAGGTTTTGCCAGCATTAGGCTGGCATTTTTTTATGCCTGCATATCAGTTATTATGACACCGACTAATTTCATAACTCATATTATTAAATAAAGTACTTCCAAAGGAGTATCTAAATGCGTAATATTAACGATTATTCATGTACTATAGGTGTATTAACCAGCTCTGATATGACGGAGTGGGGTTATCCTAAAGGAAAAAAAGCCAAGCTGTACAAGGAAATGGTAATATATGCAGAAAAGCGAAATGTTCTGGTATATTTCTTTTATGCTGATGATGTCGATTGGAAACAGCAAAAGATAAAAGCTTTCAGCTGGGCTCGCAACAACCGCTGGATTAGAAAAGTATATCCAATGCCTGATATTGTATATAACCGCATAAGGTTTCGCAGCATTGAAGGTCGAACGCAAATAAAAAATTTACTCGAAAAATTCGAACAAGATCAGCATATTTATTTATTTAACAGCCGTTTTTTAAATAAGTGGGAGATATACCAGGCCTTCTTAAAATATCCCGCCCATTTGGAATTATTCCCACCCACAGAAATATATAACAGGCAAAGCTTTAAGGAATTTTTAAGCAATTACAAAGAGGTGTATCTAAAACCGGTTAATGGCTCAGTTGGCAAAGGTATAATCAAAGTAATAAAAACCTCCGATCATTATCTCTATGCCCAGGCTCAACCGAAAAGAATCAGTTGGAACAAATACGCTTCTTTTGACAACTTGTATGAACAACTCAAATTATTAGGTTTGAAAGATCATCAGTACCTGGTACAAAAAGCCATTGACCTGGCCCGTTATAACGGAAAAATATTTGACCTGCGCAGTCAATTGCAGAAAAATGGCCAGGGTGAATGGATATTAACCGGAATTGCCGTAAGAATAGCAGGCAAAGACCGCATCGTAACCCATATCCCCAATGGTGGTTCAGCAGGCTCCTATGAGCAGATTATGAAGCACATCTTTGGCAGTTCTCCGGAACAGATCGAAGGTCTAAAGTCTCAATTAAATCAAATTAAATTAAATGTTCCGGAGATACTTGAAAATCACTTGGGAATAAACCTGGCAATTTTGTCCTTGGACATTGGAGTTGATGCAGAAGGCAAAATGTGGGTTATTGAAGTTAACTCCAAACCAGCAAGTTTTGATGAGGATGATATAAGGCAAAGACATCTTAAATACCTCATAGATTATTGTCTATATGTAAAACGGAATAAATAATGAGGATGATAATAAATGAAATTAAACCTGCTATACTTGCCTAATGAAACTGGTGAGAAACTTTTAGAATGCGTAAAAAAGGAATGGAAAAAGGTAGCCAATAGTGAGGTTGAGCTTAAAGGGTCTAAATACTTCCTTATAGAGATAAACGATGCTAACAATGGATATGAAAGGACCATAAATACACCCCAGGCTATTAAGGTCTGCAGCGATGAGGAGGCCATATCCGGTATACTGGCAATCAATCGTATAGCTTATGGGAATAGTGATGACGACAGCATCATCAGAAGATATAATGTGCTGGTTTGCGACAATAATATTATATCAACTCAGGTCAAATATCCAGCCAAAAACAAGGAGCAGATAAAATATATTAAAGAAACCGAGAATAACAAAGTAGCCCAACTGGCTAAAAGAGTATTCCAGCTGCTGGGGTTGGATATAGGAATGATAAATATTGCCCTTACCGCCAAAAGAAGATGGAGAATAATCCAGGTAGACCCAACACCTAATATTCGTGATAAAGACCTGGAACAATTAATAAGGAAAATAAAAAGCCTCTATAATTCCGAAGATTATTTAATCAATAATGAAATCAAGATGGGTGCCGATCCGGAGTTCATGTTATTTAATACCAGAAACAATAAAATGCTCGCGGCCTCGGATTATTTTCCTCGGGATGGACAGGTTGGTTGTGATAATATTCGCATTCCCAACCGCCAGCAGCGGCCGGTGGCCGAAATCAGACCAAAACCCGATGAATCTCCACTCAAGTTGGCAGAGAACATTAGACAATCTCTGATTTATGCCAGCCGCCTGGCACCGTATCAAAATGTCAAATGGGTCGCTGGAAGCCAACCCGCAGGAGCATATTCCATTGGCGGGCATATTCATTTTAGCAGGATCCAGGCTAATGCCTGGTTTCTAATTGCTCTGGATAACTATTTGACCATACCGGTATTTCTTATTGAGCAAGCTGCAACCGCCAGCAAACGCCGGAAAAAATATGGATATCTGGGCGATTACCGCAATAAAGATCACGGCGGATTTGAATACCGGACCCCTGGCAGTTGGCTGGTTTCAAAAGACATAAGCACGGCGGTGCTCTGTTTGGCGAAGATTGTGGCCAGCAACTATCCGCGCCTGGACCAGAATAACCTTAACAATGTGGAGGCGCAGAAAGCGTTCTATACCGGTGACCAGCAGTACTTTACCAAGATATTCCCAAAAATCTGGAACGATATTGAAAAGACCGCGATGTTTAGCGAATATGCAGAACAACTGGAGATTCTTCCGCAAATGATTCAACAAGGCATGCACTGGGACGAAAAAGCCGATCTGCGCAAGGCCTGGAGTATTAGTACTTCAAATCGCAAAAACAATTTAAACGAAAAAAGCAATGAGAAACCATCTCGTCCAGTATCCGGGATTAGTAACTCAGGCCAAGACTCAACACTTACTGGGCGCATTAACCGGGCTAATGCCAGTAGTTCATCCATTTCTGCCGGTAGTGTAAATTTGAATAGAAGCATCAGAACCCAAAACCAGAGAAATATAAATAATTCGAGGAGCAATAATACCCGCCCCGGTGGGATTATTACTCCTCAGCAAATCAGAAGAGCACATTCAGTACGTTAAAGCTATTTCATGCCCAATTCAGTCAGGAGAATCCCGGCAGCTTTTAATTGATAATTAACCCGGGTAGAAAGCAGTTGTTTGGAACAGGTCTCAAAGATAAAGCTGTTTGCACCCAGGAATTGACCAACCGCCCGAGACAGGCTGCCTTTGGCGGGATATGTAAGTAAATCAAATTTCTTATATGAAGTACTTATGTTTTGGTTTAGGCTCTTGACAATTTTCTGGGATACGTTTTTAGTAGCGGTGCGAGGGTAGTAAATAACGCTTTGTCCTACCGAACTGCTTGACGTAAGGCGGGCATAGTTTACTCCCTCGTGCATATCCATTAGCCAGTCAACATTGTATTTCTTGACGGTTTTATAAATTTCTTTGGAAAGAACAGTATCCGCGGATTCAGTTCTGCTTTGCGGAAAACAGCGATTAAGGTCCTTTTCACCACTTAAAAAGCGAACATTGGCTTGATCTGCCCGGAGGTTGG
>JAQUXM010000034.1:23121-24437 GCA_028692415.1 Syntrophomonadaceae bacterium
ACGGTTTTATAAATTTCTTTGGAAAGAACAGTATCCGCGGATTCAGTTCTGCTTTGCGGAAAACAGCGATTAAGGTCCTTTTCACCACTTAAAAAGCGAACATTGGCTTGATCTGCCCGGAGGTTGGCATTAGGAAGTACCAGCAAAGTTCCTTTATTAATTCGATAATCTTTTAACAAAGAAGCGGCAGTGTAACCAGCTTTTTCATTGCCATGTACACCACCGACAAACATTACGGTGGGGCCAGGATTTGAACTGCGGATGATGTAAAGCGGAGTGGCATATTTGGTTCCCGGGGCAACGGTTTCCTTGGACAGTACTTGATAAGATGTTGAGGCGGCTGCAGCAGAGTTGGCCAATATGGCCGTTATTGCAAATATACTCAGCAGCATAACAATGGAGATATGTATTAGTGACTTACCTACTTTCTTCAACTAGTATCATTCCTTTCCTTTTAAAATTTTAAATAGTAAAAAAGTAAGTAAGAACAAAATTCTACAGCATTTTACATATATCCTCCTATAAATGCATAGCAAATTATGGATATAGATATTAAAGTCCAAAATCCTGTTTGATCAATTCATGTCTAATTCCCAATATTTCAACATCCGCTGCATAGTTATAAAAAGTATCTTTGATAGCATTGGTAATTAATTCCACCTCAGATACTTGAGAGGCAACTGCTGTGAAACCTATTAGCGAACGCTGCCAGAGATCATGATATTCAACCTCGCTGATGGAAATATTGAACCGCTTTCTTACCCGGGATATAATACCCTGGATAGTTTTCCGCTTTTCTTTCAGATTTGAGCAATAAGGCAGAAGCAGTTCCGCCTGTCCATAAACAATATACAATGAATTTAACCTCCCTTTTATCTCTAGCCATTTTAGCAGGGAATTGTTAATAAAGGCAAATGATGAAGGGTAGAGAGCAATCGGGCCTTAGCAAGAGTAAGTAGGATTAAGTAGGGATCTAATGAAATGCTCTTGGTGGTTATTCATACGAAAAAGAGCCCCCAGGAGAGCCACTTTGCAGGATTTTATTCAATTTCACAACTTCCTATAATGAACATTATGTAAACTAGCATATTTTTCACAGGGGAGACCACTATTTTTCTTTTCCCTTCCCTTCAATTAAACTAATCGAACTGTCTATTGAGTCTAAAAAGTGTTTTTCCACCAATGATAATTCGTTTTTTATCTTTTCGCGGTACTTTTGATATTCTTCTTCAGCTTTTGAAATAGCTTCAGCATGACTTATGCTGCCGGCATGGGTTAAAATCTCGTGTTCACCCAGACGCAAAAAGTCATCCAGT
>JAQUXM010000161.1 GCA_028692415.1 Syntrophomonadaceae bacterium
TATTTAAAGAAGCGGACATCTTTTCGCTTCGTTATAAAATCTTTAATGCAAGTATGTTACAATAATATCCTAGGACGAAAGGATAAGGAAGACTTGGGACTTTACAAATAGTGCAATCAAATGGAGGGATGCCGGTATGAGGGTACTGATGGTTGATGATTCACAGTTCTTTAAAAACTTCCTATTAAAGGTATTTAAAGAGTATTTACCTGATGCTATTATTTACCAGGCCAGCAACGGTAAAGACGCTTTTGAAATCTATCAGAACGAGAAACCGGATATCGTAATAACTGATTTATTAATGCCGGAAATAAACGGTCATGATTTGGTGCGACTGCTCAGGGAATTGGATCATGAAGCCAAAATAATTGTGCTCTCAGCCGATATTCAGAAATCTACCCGCGAAGAAATCGAAGCTATGGGAGTAATAGACTTTATTAATAAGCCCTTGAATAATGAAAAGGCTAGCCAGTTGCTTAATTTGATAAAGGAGGCCTGCGATGCTTAATCCTTTGCAAAAAGATGCGCTAACCGAAATGGTTAATGTTTATGTAGGTCAGGCAGCTAGTTTTTTGTCTGAAATGGTTAATCAGAAGGTGATCCTTGCGGTTCCTGAGGTTGAACTAATAACAGTTAATGAAGCTGAGAATGCAAATTATAATCTGCCTGCTCTTCCGTTAGCCGGGCATATAATATCTTCTTCGATGCGTTTTGGCAATGATTTCAAAGGCAAAGCCTTTTTGGTGTTTCCCGCAGAAGAAGCCAAGCTGTTGGTTAATGCGTGTATGGGTGAATATAGTGATCTTGAAGACCAGCAGGATTTTTGCGGACTATTGGACACTGACTTCGATGTGTTAAAGGAGATAAGTAATGTTATTTTAAATGCAGTAATGGGTGAATTCGGCAACTTCTTGGATACCAGGTTGGAATACTCCCTGCCCGAAATAGAATTGCTTTATTTATCTGAATCAGAACAAAAAAGCATCCTGGAACAAGATATCTACATTCTCTTGCTCCATACCTCTTTCCTGCTCTCCAAAACCCAGATTAAAGGCGTTATCATGATTGCTTTAAGCATGAATTCGGTTTCCTGGTTAATAGCAAAAATCGATAAATTGCTGGAGGTTTAATGAGATGCACCAAATTGTTTATCATGCACTGGAAAAATTAAATATGGGAATAATTATTATAGATCAAGATCATAAAATCGTGGTTTGGAACAATTGGATGGAACGTTATACGGGTAAAAGTAAAGAAGAGACCATAGGTGAGAAGCTAAACTTTATTTATCCTCACTTTGCCGGAAAGAATCACATGAGTATTTTAAATAGTGCTCTTAAATTAGGGCAAAGCAGGTTTTGTTCCAGTACTCTGCATAAAATATTTGTTTTTCCCGCTGACGAAGGACGAAAAAATGTTCAACAGAATATGCAGGTTGATGCAATAGTATGTGGTGAGGAAAGATACGCACTGCTTCAAATTACTGATATTACCGGGTATCATAACCGGGTTAGCCAGTTGAAGCATGCGATACGAGAAATCGGTTTGGAGAATGAGCAGATCAAAATAGCCGGGGATATCAGCCGCTACCAGGCACTACATGATTCGCTCACCGGGCTTCCCAATCGCGTTTTATTGGGAGACCGCTTGGAGGCTGCGATCAGTTCAGCCCGGCGCAACAATCAGAAACTGGCGGTAATGTTTATTGATTTGGACGGATTTAAAGCTGTAAACGATAAATATGGCCATGCTGTCGGTGATCTTCTATTAAAGGCAGTGGTAGTACGCCTCAAACAAAATCTGCGAGAAAGTGATACCCTGGCCCGCTTGGGAGGGGACGAATTTATGGTAATCCTGTTTGAAATTAAAGGGGTAGAAGATGCGGCCAATGTAGCCCAAAAACTGCTCGATTCTTTCGAACGAGTTTTTGAGCTTAATGAACATAGGGCTTCGGTTACTGCCAGTATAGGAATAAGTATTTATCCAATTGATAGCCTGGATGCTGATACTCTTACCAAACAAGCTGATAGTGCCATGTATAAGGCTAAGATGGCCGGCAAAAATGCCTTCAAGTTTTATAACGAGGTAAAAATATAACTGCCGCTTCTTTAAGTGGTCGGGCACCTATTAATAAACAGGCGGTGGGTTCCAATTCCCGCCTCGTTGTAGCGGTGTGTTGAAACTGCTCCACAGTTTCTTCCGATGCTATAAAGATTTATACTAATCCATTACGTTTTCCCATATTTTAGCTTCGGCAAGCACCTGGTATAGCTCGCCATCCAGTTCGCCATCCTTGACCATGAACCCCAGAATCTTTAAAGCCTGTTCCAGAGGCATGGCTTTTTTGTAAGGACGATCGGAAGCGGTCAGGGCGTCAAACACATCTACCAGTGCCAGAATACGTCCTTCGATGGGTATTTCATCTCCCGCCAGATGCAAAGGATAACCCTTGCCATCCAGATGCTCGTGATGTATGGAAGCGAAAAAGGGAACATCTTTCAGTTTCTTGGTAAATGGTATTTTTTCGAGCATTCGCCCGGTTATGACAACGTGGTCTTCCATAACCTGGCGTTCAGCTTCGGTTAGGGTTCCCTTGGCTACGCTAAGTGCCACCAGTTCTTCGCTGCGCAGCCAAGGCAGTTTTTCCCCGGCAGAATCAACATAAGTTCGACCGGCGATTTCCTGGAGCCGGGCTACTATTTCAGCATTTACAAAGGTACCCGGGTTGTCAACCTTTATAATGAATTCACGTGCTTCCTTGACATAGGTTTGTTCTTTTTCCCACCATTCCTCCAATTCCTGGAGGCGTTCAACTGTGCCAGCTGCGGAACTATCAATTATGGCCAATTTTCTGCTCAGATATTGGGCAGTCAGTGCGGCCAGAATATAATCGAAACGTTGTAATACCAGTTCCAACTGGCGTTCAATACGGGTGGATTTATTCATGACTTCCAGTGGCGTGGCGATTTTGCCTATATCGTGCAGCCAGCCCGCCATAACCAACTGGGCAACCTGGTCTTCGGTGAAAAAGACCTCTGCCCATCTTCCTTCCTTTTGCTGGTTGATGGCACGGGCCAGTTCGCCAGCCAGCAAGGCTACCCGGCGGGTATGATTGGCATTGTAGGGAGTCCGCGAGTCAATGGCGGTAGCCATTACCTGGACAAAGGAATTGAACAGATTCTCAATATCTGCGATGAGCTGCATATTACTGATGGCGATAGCCGCCTGTGAAGCCAGCGAGGATATGACATTTTCAAAATGGGGAGCAAAAGGAATAAGATCCTTGTTTTCATTACGGGCATTGATCAGCTGTAGTACCCCTATTACTTCATCTTCATGGTTTTCCAAAGGAATTACCAGCATGGAAAGAGTCCGGTAACCCGTACTTTCATCAAATTTTTTGGGCCCGGAAAAATCAAATTCCTCAACTTGATAAACGTTAGGGATATTAACGCTTTTATGAGTTATAGCTGCATAAGCGGATACATTCTCCATACGTAGAGGAACCGGAGGAAAAGTAATTTTTTCGCCCCGTCCCCCCAGATGGGTGTTCATCGATTCGTTTTGCATTATCTTGTAACTTAGTGCATCACTTTCACATAAAAAAAGGGTACCCCCATCCGCATTGGTAATTCTGCGGGCTTCAGTAACAATCATCTCCAAAAGCAGATTTTTATCCTTTTCCGCTGATAGGGCAATACCAATATTAATTATATCATCAACCTGAGCAAGAATTTCGGGAGTATAGGTTCTCAAAGGGGGATCACCAGTCCTTCCCGAGCGGCAATACAATTGGGGAAGCGTTCTCTAGCCTGGTTTTCCACCTTTTCCATTTCTTCATCACTACGGCCTTTATCATGGTGAAAGAGCACCAGCTTTTTCGCACCGGCGGCTTCCATAAGCTTAATCGCTTCCTGCCAGGTGGAATGACCGTAGCCCACAAACTGCGGGTATTCTTCATCGGTATAATTACTGTCGTAAATTACCAGATCAGCATCCTTGATGAAGTTTTTCAATTTAGGATCTACACACGAATAATGCTCGGTATCGGTTATGTAGCAACAGGAACGGCCTTTATAATTTAAACGATACGCCAAACTGCCGTTAGGATGGTTAGTATGTATGGTATTCAGGAAGATGTCGTCACCCAAATCAAGTTCAATACCGCTGTCCAACTCATGGAAGTCAATGGTCGAGCCCATTTCACCCAGGCTGACCGGAAAATGCTGGTAGGTCATTTGACCTTTCATTAAATCCGCAAAGGTAGAGTTTACCTTGGTCTGACCATAAAGGGTGAAATGATTGCCTCGGATAAAAGCCGGGGAAAAAAAGGGAAAACCCTGAATGTGATCCCAATGGGTATGAGTAATAAAAATATCTCCACTTACACTTTTACGAGTTTTCAAAAGATGTTGACCCAGGTGATATATTCCCGTACCAGCATCTAAGATAAAAAGTCGCTTGCTGATTTGCACTTGCACACACGAAGTGTTACCCCCGTATTTTACCGTATGGGGACCCGGTATCGGCAAAGAACCGCGAACTCCCCAGAAAGTAACCTCGAAGTCACTTTTTTTCATTTTCCGCTCACTCCTCCCCTATATATAATAAGATAGCAAAAATATCATAATTTTTCCTCAGTTTTCTTAATAACGAGGTGAAAAAAATTCTCTCGCTTTTTTAAACGGTCGGGTTGCTATTAACAAAACAGGCGGCGGGTTCAAATCCCTCGCCTCGTTGCAGCGGTGTGTTCAAACTGCTCCGCAGTTTCTTCCGATGCTTAAAATTAAGTTAAACTATGCCGGTTGGGAGCAGACAATTTTAAGCAGCCTCGCCTCCAAGCTCAGCAATTCGGGAGAAGACAAGCTCCGGTGGTTTCCCAATCCGACTTTGAATTCTGATACTATGGCTGAAGGGGCGGCTGACACAATGATAATTCTATCTGCCAGGTAAAGGGCTTCTTTTAAATCATGAGTAACTGTAATCATAGTAAATTGCTTTTCCTGCCAATGCAATAGAATGTCTTCCATAATGCTTATTTTGACTGGTAAGT
>JAQUXM010000035.1 GCA_028692415.1 Syntrophomonadaceae bacterium
CTCCAAAACCGAGGGTTGCGTGTTCGATTCGCGTCTCCCCTGCCACTAAGAACACAGTAAAACCGGAGTTTTTGGGCTCCGGTTTTTTTGTTCATTCGGTATTTTTTAGTTTTAAGATGTATACTACTTTTTTCAATAGCTTATAGATAGTAAATAATAAAAGGTTAAGCTTTACTCAAATGCCCTGACTTCCACTTGATTCTGGCATTGCCCCGGGTTTTGCAGATAATTGAAAGCCGGGCCTTCGATAGTTTCTCCGTCGTAGCTAAATCTTGAACCATGGCAAGGGCAATCCCATGACAACTCGGCATTATTCCATTTTAGTTCACAGCCAATGACCAAGTAATCATTTTTTTCTTTACTCCCCGATTAAAAGAGGCTTACTATATTTCTATGGAATATTAATATCATAAATTTGAGGAGGTAAGCATTTGTATCACACCATTATCCCAATATTTAATGGCTTTTTCTCCATTGATTTTGCCACGATGCTTAAAACCCCCGTATCTTATTGGCCTTTTAATCCGCAGATAGAAAACAGCCCCAGCTTTATTTTTCTTATAATTGATGAACAAGGTGATACCGTGTTGGTTGACACTGGCTTCAATAAAGACTATATTTTTGGGTATCCGCCTTTCTCCTCTTACCAGCGTGAAAAGAAAGATGAGCTTCCTGACTCTCTAAATGCGCATGGTTTTCAGCCCGAAGATATTAAACAAGTCATTTTGACCCATATTCACTGGGACCATACTGGGGGTATGATGTTTTTTCCAGCTTCCACCTTCTATGCCCAGGCTGAGGAATTTCGTGCTCTTTTTCATCTGCTTCCCAATGAAGAAACCGGGTATTGTCCATCCCACTGGCTGCCCTATCTGTCTAATATTCAACTAATTGAGGGCAATATGGAAATAAAACCTGGTATTAAGCTGATTCTAAGCGGAGGACATACCGCGGGGCATCAGTTAGTGGAAGTAGAAACCACAGCAGGTAAAGTCTTGTTGGAAGGAGACATTCGTTTCAATTATAATCCAATATGGCAGGTGCCCCATGAAAACTGGGATTCCCTGCGTCGTGGACCTGGCAAAAATATGTTTTGGAGCAGTGCGGTATTACCTGCCATAAGAGACTGGTTAGAAAGAAGTCATTTTATGACTTCTGTTTCGAACTCGATTCCGGAAAGGGAATTTAAATCATCAGATTACTATAGGGTGTTGGTATCACATGATGCCAGCCTTCTGAATATTAAATCTATTCCTTGATAGGATAGTCAGGAGTTTGGTCTTGGAGATAAGGGGTTCTAACTCTGCCAGTTGCCAAAAGAAAGTAAAGGGGGCGTTTTTCGCCCCCTTATGGTTATGATTCTATCCGTTCTACTTTTCTTTCTCCTCTTTTTCCTGTTTGGCCTTTTCAATTATTTTATCGGCATACTGCATGGGTACTTCCTCATAATGGTCAAATTCCATTTTAAATTTGCCGCGCCCCTGCGTAATTGACTTAAGGTCAATGGTGTAACGGGCCATTTCAGCCAGGGGAACCTGGGCTTTGATCATTTGTTTGTTACCGACCGGTTCCATACCTTGGACCCGTCCTCTTTTGCTGTTCAAGTCGCCAATAATATCACCCATGTAAGTTTCAGGCACTTCAATCTGCACATTTACAATAGGCTCCAAAAGAACTGGTTTGGCAGCTTCCAAACCTTTCTTGAATGCAATGCGGGCTGCCATCTTAAACGCCATTTCCGAAGAATCTACAGAATGATAGGAGCCATCATACAGTGTAGCCTTCAAATTGCTCACCGGATATCCGGCCAATACTCCTTCGTCCAGGGCTTCCAACAGACCCTTTTCAACTGCCGGGAAATACTGGCGGGGTACGGAACCGCCAAATACGTTTTCAGCAAATTCAAAATTTCCTTCGGGGTTGGGTTCAAACTTGATCCAAACATGACCATACTGACCATGACCACCGCTCTGTTTCTTGTGCTTGCCTTCGGTTTCCACCGTGGCTCTTATGGTCTCACGGTAGGGTATTCGCATTTCTTTGCTGACCACATCAACTCCGAATTTTCTGGACAGCTTGTCGAGCAAGATGTCAACATGGGCGTCGCCCATGGTTTTCATTATGGTTTGACGGGTCTCCGTATTTTTCTCCACCTTTATAGTGGGGTCTTCTTCCAGCAATCTTTGCAGTGCCCCGCTGAGTTTGTCCTCATCACCCTTGCTCTTGGGCTCAATAGCCATGCTCAAAGTAGGCTGCGGGAATTCGATGGGATCCATGATTACAGGATTGGCCTTGGTGGTTATCGTATCACCGGTAGAAGTTACTGCCAGCTTGGCCACCGCAGCAATATCACCAGCATTTAACTCAGGCACACCGGCCTGTTCTTTGCCGGTCATGACTAATATCTGGGCGAACTTTTCATCTTTTTCCTTGTTCGCATTATATATGACGCTATCAGCTTTCATTTTTCCGGTAAACAAGCGGAACATTGTAAGCCGGCCGATATAAGGATCAGCTATGGTCTTGAACACCTGAGCTACCAAAGGTTCATTCTCAATATCCTTGCCTTGTACCAGGACATTGTTTTCCGGGCTGGTACCGCAGTCAACAATGAAATCCAGCAACGGACTGACCGCAATATTATTCAAGGCTGAGCCGCAGAACACGAAAACCGCCGAGCCATTTACCGCTGCTGCCTTAATGCCCGCCATGATTTCTTCATCGCTTAATTCCTCACCATCCAAATACTTGGCTAAAAGATCATCATCCGCCTCAGCCGCAGCTTCAACCAGAGCTTCTTTATAGCTCTCCACATCATCCATCATATCCGCGGGAATATCGCCAAGCGTTACCTTTCCGCTGCCCGGTTCAAAAAGCAGGGCTTTCATCTTGATTAAATCCACTACGCCTTTAAAACTGGCTTCAGCACCTATAGGCAACTGTACCGGAACAATATTGTCGCTGAATGTATCTTTCAATTCCGCCAGCACTTTATAATAATCGGCGTTCTCACGATCCATTTTGTTGATAAAGACCAGTTTGGGTATATTGGGATAGTCTTCCCAGACAATTTCGGTTTGTACCTCGACTCCGGCGGTAGCTGAAAGCATTACCAACATTGAATCAACAACTTTAAGGGCACCTACTACCTCAAAATAAAAGTCAGCATAACCTGGTGTATCCAAGATATTTATCTTGTGATCCCGGAATTCACAAGGAACCAGGGCTGTGCTGATTGTAATTTTCTTTTTTACCTCTTCTGGCAAGAAATCCGACACTGTATTGCCGTCATCAACTCTACCCAGCCTTTTCGTAGCCCCTGTATTGTAAATCATTGCTTCGGCCAGAGAGGTTTTACCTGTACCTCCATGCCCAACCAGAGCAATATTACGAATCTTACTACTAGGGTACACCTTCATTAAACAACCTCCTCCTAAATTGCTGTCAACTGTAAAAATGGTACTATACTTTTATTAAAGTATCAAAACTTTTCTATAAATTCGGCCTATTTCTTGCTCAAAACATAGAAGATCCAATAAAGCAGCAGCGCAGCAACTGCAAACAAAACTAATTGGTAGATCATGAAGCCTTTGAACACATCCATGACCAATGTAAATACTATGCCCAAAGCCAATGGAAATAGCAGCAGCTGGCTGACCGGTTTATTTGGATAATTCGGGTTTTCCTTTTTTCTCTTCATATATGAAAAATTCAATAAAAAGAAAAACAGCAACGAGTTTATGATCAAGCTAATTATTATCATGGGGTTCTCCTGAATCATAGAATTGTTCCATAAATGGGCCGGCAAAATAATCTCCCCAGGAACTTTTATATTCTTGAATGAGCCGGTAATCAGTTAAATCAAAATGTATAGGCGTGATACTGATATAGGAATCTTGAACCGCTTTCACATCACTGTCTGCTTCCTGCGGTTCTTCCATAACCCCGCCCCCCATCCAGTAATAAGTGTTGCCGCGAGGGTCCTGCCGCTCTTCAAAAAGGTTATCATAGTTCCTGACCCCCAGTTTGGTGATTCGCATCCCTTTAATGCTTTCCGTAGCCAGGGCAGGAATATTGATATTTAGCACGGTATCCTGCTGGATACCCTGACTCTTCAAAATATTTACCGCCTTACGGGTAAATCTGGCGGCAAAGGAAAAATCCATTTCCCGCTGGTAGGAATTTAGTGATACCGCAATGGCCGGGACACCCATAATCACGCCCTCAACGGCTGCTGACACGGTCCCTGAATAAAGTACATCTGTTCCCAGGTTAGGCCCGTGATTAATACCGGACACCACCAGGTCTATTTTCTCATCAATCAATTTGCTTATCGCCAGCTTGACGCAATCTACCGGAGTCCCGCCAACCGTCCAACTTTTCTTGGCCGCCGCCACCTTGGCCTGCTGCACCTTAATCGGTTCAAATACCGTTATTGAATGTCCGGTACCGCTTCTTTCCCGGTCGGGGGCTACTACAAAAATTTCCGCCAGCGCACTAAGTTCATTGACCAGGGCTTGAAGCCCCGCTGCATATATGCCATCATCATTGGTCAAGAGGATTCTCATTCAAAAGAAACCTCCCTTTCCATTAGCTCCATATTATTTAAAGGCCAGTAAATCATAAAGGCTTTTCCTTTAATGCGGTCTCTTTTCAACCATGCATTCCAGAGATGACTGTCAAAACTGTTATTGCGGTTATCACCCAGTACCAGCAGGCTGTCATCCGGTACTACTACCGGCCCAAAGCGATAGTTAAGGGCTTCCGGCAGATAAGGTTCCTTTAACGGCCGATCATTAATAAAGACCTTGCCATCTCTCATTTCCACGGTTTCACCTGGCAAGCCGATTACTCGTTTAATAAAGTATTTATCCGAATTAAGCACTTCCGGCGGGTCTAAAATTACTACATCACCGCGAACCGGTTCTTTGAAATAATAGATGAATTTGTTAACCATTACCCGATCATCTATTTGCAAAGTGGGCAGCATCGACCCCGATGGAATTTCCCTGCCCTCGATAACAAAAGTCCTTAAAATCATAGCCAGGATAAAGGCGGTTATTACAATACTCAGCAGCTCTTTTATAAATCCCTTAAACTCATTACTCATAATATGTTTAAAATCCACCTCCATTTACTATTACTATACCTCATAGATCTTAACGGTCATTTCATTCTTTTCCTTATCCTTGCTTAAGCCAAACATCAGTTTTTTATCCTTTAGGCTTTTGTTTAAAAAATCAATTATGTAGATTAGTTCCGGCGTTGCGTTGAAGGTTTTAAAAGCAATAAGCTCCAACTTGCTCCGGTCTTCTTCTTCCAAATAGCTCTCTCCTTCCTTTAAATCAGCCCCATAAAAGGGTGTATTTGCGGTATCAACCTTACATCATCAAGTTCACCCAAGGCTAGTTTTTGCAAAGCAAGCAAATATTCCATACCTGGAGCCTGACCACAGTCATGGCCGGGCGTAACCGGCTGTAATATCAATGATATTCCCTTATCAACGCTTTTAATTATATCAACTGCAGTACTTAACTCACTACAAGTAGTATCAGCAGTAATAACTATTTTAACATAACAAGGTTTTTCCCGCGCTCTAAGTAAAAAACGTTCATGTAAATCCCAACAGTCACAGCCGGTTGCTGATGGCAACTTGAAATCCATACTGATCATATCAATCAAAGGCAAACATTTTACTAATTCCGGTTCCATAGTACCGTTGGTTTCGAGCAAAAATTTATATCCCCGGGGCTTGAGCTCAGCCATGAGAATAGCAATAAAATCCGCCCATAACAGGGGTTCTCCCCCAGTCAGACTGACCCATGAAGAATTAAATTGCTGAACCAAATCAATCAGCTGCTGCTTGCTCAAGGGATTGCTGATTTCTTCCACAAGCTCCCGGCTGCCGGTTTTTTTGTGCAGCCGGCAAAGTTCAGAATACTCCTTGCTGGCCTGGGTATCACAATAGGAGCAACACAAGTTGCAGCCGGCAAATCTCAAGAATACCTGTTTCACCCCCAGGAGCAATCCTTCGCCCTGAATACTTTCCATGATCTCAGTAAACTCAGCCTTCAAAGGCCAGCCCCCTGACTTTGCACCGGGCTTCATAAATCTGTTCCAATTCCCGCTTGTACCGTAGCATTACATTTTCCGCAAAAGACTTTACATCAATGATCCCCAACTGCCCTAATCCTGCAGTGTTTACCGGCGTATCCTTCGTTTCAATGTTTAAACCGGTATGAATCAAGGTCGATACCAACGACCTGGTCGCTATCGAAACCGATAGTTTTCCTTTGCTCACGTAAAGGTCATCGCCTCTCCTGCTTACCGGGATTTCAAACTGCTCCAGTTCTTCTTTTATGGCCACCATAAATATGCGCTGCCGGTAAACTGCCAACTCCAGGTTGCTGTCGAAATGCTCAATAATAAAATGCAGCATTAACGGGGAATAAATAAAGGCATTCTCCATCCGGTCCTTTAAATCGACCATATTATCGATGGGAACCCTGGCTTGACCTAAAAATGCAACGATTGCATCCCCGGGCAGGCCAAATTTGGTATAAATCCAGTGGGGAGCAAGCTGGGTACCCACATAATCGATTTGCTCCTCAATAAATAAAGTCTTTACCATAATCTATCCCCGCTTTCTCAAAGGCTTCTTTAGTTCTTATACAGGATGGGCATTTCCCACATGGAAGCATCCCATCCTCATAGCAACTCCATAAACTGTTTAAATCAATCCCCAAACTTAGAGCAGCCTTAATAATCTCGGTTTTGTTCATACGCTGTACATAGGAAATCACCTTTACATGGTTTAAGGTTGAATAATACAGAGCCTGATTAAGCGCATCTGCATATTCAACTGAATTATCAGGGAAATCTACGGCTTCTTCCGCATTGAAACCGCATATTACATACTCTGCTCCCAGGTTTTCCGCAAAGGTCGCCGCTAGATTTATAAACAACCCGTTACGGTTGGGAACCCACGGATTGTCCAAGTCCATACCACTGCCTTTAATTAAACCTGATTGCAAATCATACATAAAGGGCAACTCAATGATGCAGTGCTTAATGTTATGCCTCTGGCACAATCTGGTAGATACCTGGATTTCGTGGTTTCGTGCTCGCTGCCCATAATCCAGGGTTATAGCCAAACATATATCCATTTCCTGTCTGGCCAATAGCATAGAAGTAACTGAATCCAAACCTCCTGATAACAAAGTTACGCCCTTCAAAAAGCTTCCTCCTTTAATCATTGGAAGAAACTGCGGAGCAGTTTCGACACACCGATTCAACGAGGCGGAGCCTCGTTATAACTGGCCCAGGCTGCAGGTGACTCCCAGACTTTTACGAATTCAATCTTATGTGCAGGATAAACCTTGGCAATTTCCTGATGTATGTGCCTGGCAATATTTTCGGCAGTCGGATTTATGGTATCAAAAGGGCTGACTTCATTCAACAAAGAATGGTCAAAGACCTCCAGGATTGATACCAGCGTTTTTTTTAAGTCTCTAAAATCCACCAGCATTCCGACGTCATCCAATTGATTCCCTGCAATAACGACTTCCACCTTCCAGGTATGACCGTGAATATTCTTGCAATTGCCTTGATAATTATTTAGCCAGTGCGCCGCTGCGAAATCCTGCACCAGCGAAACCGCAAAACCCATTTTATTCCTCCCTTAATGTATATCAAATAATATATTACACTGAATATGAAGTTTAATAAATTCTATCACCAAATATTACATTTTAAAAATCCCTAGCCTGTTTAGCAATTTAATATACTTTTGCGAATTTTCTTACTTTTCAAGCAGGGTTTTTTGATTACAAAGTAGAATATATAAGCACAGTTTTCACATCCATTCTTTAATATTATTCTCAAATACGGTCATTTCTTTAATTTCATATAGATTTACTATCTATACCTATATTTTTAATAATGGAGGTGGTATATAAAGTCTTTGAAACCGGCAGTTTTTACTGCAGCTACAACTCATAAATCCAGATATGTAGCTAGTATACAAAAATAGAAAGATGAGGGGGTTATTTTAGTGGGAAAGACAGTAATGGAGCAGTATAAAGAGAAGCTGCGCACTGCTGACGAAGCAGTAAAGGTGGTTAAATCAGGGGATTGGGTCGAATACGGTGAGTTTATGATGCAGGCCAAGGATCTGGATGCCGCACTAGCGAAACGTAAAGATGAACTTAAGGATGTTAAAGTCCGTGTTGTCACCTGTACTTTTATGCCCGAAATAGTTAAAGCTGACCCGACCAGAGAACACTTCCTATTCAATGACTGGCATTTTTCGGGAGTTACCCGCGGATTACAAGGGAAGGACTTGTGCAACTATATTCCTTTGACCTATCATGAATCCGGTAAATTCATTGAAGACTTCACCCATATCGATGTTGCATTTATGCCAGTTGGCCCCATGGATGAGCATGGTTTCTTCAACATCGGCACATCCAACTCCATCTCTGCTTATGTCAGAGATAAGGCTATAATAAAGATTGCAGAAGTTAATACCTCCGCCCCCAAATGTTTGGGTGGACTTAAAGAAGCCATACACATTTCGGAATTTGATTACATCGTGGAAAGCCAGACCAATCCCCCATTATTAAGTCTTGGTGAATTGCCGGTAACTGATGTGGATCGCAAGATTGCTTCGCTGGTACTGGAGCAGATGGAAGACGGCTCCTGCATCCAGCTGGGTATCGGCGCTATGCCAAATACCGTAGGCTCCATGATTGCCCAATCAGATCTTAAGGATCTGGGTGCTCATACTGAAATGCTGGTTGACGCCTATGTTGATATGTATGAGGCAGGCCGAATCACCAACAAACGCAAACAGATTGACAAAGGGAAAATGGTTTATACCTTTGCCATGGGCTCCAAGAGACTTTATGATTTCATGAACAACAACCCCATATGCGCCAGTTACCCGGTAGGATATACCAATGATCCTTGTGTTATCGGTCAAAACGATAAAGTAGTCGCTATCAACAATGCCTTGGAAGTTGACCTCTACGGGCAGGTAGCTTCAGAATCTTCCGGATTCAAGCACATCTCCGGCACCGGCGGGCAGTTTGATTTTATCCTGGGCTCCTATCGTTCCAAAGGCGGCAAGGGCTTTATTTGCATCAGCTCCACCACCACCTTGAAAGATGGCACGTTGGTATCCAGAATCAGACCTACCCTGAGCCCCGGAACTATCGTAACCGTACCCAGATCATGTGTTTACTATGTCTGCACCGAATACGGCATGACCATTCTGAAATCCAAGTCCACCTGGGAGCGTGCAGAAGCCCTTATCAATATCGCTCATCCCGACTTTAGAGATGATCTGGTCAAAGAAGCCCAGAAACAGAACCTCTGGACCAAAACCTGCAAAATCAACTAATCGCTGATATATTAAAAGCAGGTGTCCCTTTGGAATTGGGGCACCTGCTTTTTTTTGTAGGGACAAGGTGAATACTTTCCATCTCTTTACAAAACTATCTGGCTGGTTCCGGGCCACCCCGCAAAGGGGATTGCTATCTATTCTACGCGAATTGCCTGGTCGATATGAAAAAGGTAGAGGTAGCTTTCTTTTACGGTTCGGCCTTGAATTCTTTCGAGGGCCTTTTTATACCATTCCAGCTGCACCCGGTATCTTGCTGCAAGCTCCGCTTCCTGCCCTTCACCCAACCAATCACTCTTATAATCAACCAGGACCAGTTCCTCGCCTTCTTGAAAATATAGGTCGATTACTCCCTGGATTAGCATGGTTTCATTACTGTTTACCCCTTCAATTATTTCGCTGGCTTGTACGCGAAGGTTAAAGGGAACTTCGCGATAAAATTTATCAGCCGCCAGCAGCCTTCGCCCCAGTGTAGATCTGAAAAAATTTAATATCTTTTTTACATCTATGCCAGCAGCGGCTTCCTCAGACAGCAATCCGCTTTCCAGCATATTAGAGACTTGTTCGCGAATCATTTTCTGGCTGTTCAGCCTGGTATAGTCAAGATTTTGCATGATAAAGTGAATAATAGTTCCTTTCTGAGCTGCCGACAGTTTTTTCTCACCGTCCAGTTTCCATTCTTTCATGCCAAATCCAGAGAACTCTGTTTCCATTTCTCGGCGCATATTTTCCAGCTTGCAGGTATTAAGGTTCTTTATCGCCGTTACTGACAATTTCGATGGTATCAAAACAGCATCCAGGTAAGGGTACTCCCAGTTTAATTGCTCCCAAACCGCAGTTCTTTCGTCACTTGCCCTGGAGCTTGCCTGGTTCTCCAAAAGATCCCTGAATTCATCTTGTTCATGAGCCTTCAGTAATTTCTCTTGTATCAATAACGAGGAATTAACAATATCTATTTTCCAGTGTGATTCATCATCGCTGAAGCAGGAACGGTCCATTAAAATGGATTCTGACCTCCGAAGTACTTGCCCATCAGCATGGCGGATTAAGGCTGTGCCAATCCAATCCAGATAATTGCTGCCTCGGGACAGATTATACGGATTGATCGTCTTGCTCCACTTACGCAGGCAATTATCCAAATTAAGGACTGTTCCCACCATAATGAGTTTTTCCTGGGGACGGGTCATCGCTACGTAGAGTATGCGCATTTCCTCAGCCAGGTTTTCCATTCTTATCGTGTTCTTCATGACCAGCCGGGCAATTGTATCCTGACGGGTTCGCAGTACATGATCAGTATAACGGGGTCCCAGTCCTAATTCACGGTGCAGCAATATCGGGCTGGTGGTATCACGCAGGTTAAACTTTTTCCCCATCCCCGCCAAAATAACCACCGGGAACTCCAGACCCTTGCTTTTATGAATACTCATGATCCTTACCACATTATCTCTTTCCCCTATAGTCATGGCACTGCCCATATCCCCCTTGCTGTCCCGCAGCTTGTCAATAAATCGAATAAAGCTGAATAAACCACGGATAGAGGTGGTTTGGAACTGCCGCGCCCGGTCATAAAGGATGCGCAAATTGGCCTGGCGCTGTACCCCTCCCGGCATAGCCCCTACATAGTAATAATAGCCAGTATCCATGAACAGCTTCCAGATAAACTCATCCATGCGCATATAGCGGGCTTCGTCTTTCCAATCCCGGAGTTTGCTCAAGAATGCCCTTATTTTTGCAGCCAAATCATCCTCTTGACGCTCAGCATAATGTTTAACTGCTTCATAGAAGGGTGGAACCCGGGTTTGCTCGTGAGGAGATTCCAGCCTTATGCTGATAAGTTCTTCAATGCTGAAGTTGGCGATAGGGGAACGCAGTACACTTAACAATGGTATATCCTGATCCTGATTATCTATCAATCTTAGCAAATTAATAAACAATTCAATTTCCAAGGTTTCAAAATAGCCTTTTTCAATATCCGCGTAAGCGGGGATGCCTTCTTGCACAAAATGCTCCAGAAATACGCTGGCTGCATTCCGGCTGGCCCTCATCAGAACAACGATATCCCGGTAATCAACCTCGCGCCAGCATTTGCTTTCTTGATCATAAATTTGTGAGCCGCATAGTTTTTTTATACGAGCAGCAAGCAGACGGGCTTCCAGCTCGGTAGCAGCCAAATCTTCCTGGTCATTGCGGATGTCTTCAATGTTTCCGGCGTCTCCCTCATTTTGCTCAATAATAGCTGTTGTTGAGACTTCTTCTCGCGGAGCTAGATTATTTTCGATTATGTAAAGCTCTGGTTCCATACTTGTCACTGGAAGACACGAATCCTGCCCGTCAATCATGTTCCCTGGTCCCGCAGTTAATTTGCGGTCGCGTTCATGGCCAGTATATAAGCGAGCATCTTCATCATATTCAATCTCGCCAAATTCCCGGCTCATTATTAGCTTAAAAATATAATTAATGCCATTAATGATTTCGAAGCTGCTGCGAAAATTCCTATTTAGATCAATTCGACGATGCAGAACATCCTTTTCTTTAAGATAAAATTCTCGTTTCTTCATGAATAATGAAGGGTCAGCCAAGCGAAAACGATAAATGCTCTGCTTTACATCACCAACCAGAAATAGATTCCCTTCATTCTTAATGAAGTCCAAAATAGTTTCCTGCACCAGATTGCTGTCCTGATATTCGTCAACAAATATATAAAGGTAATGATTGCGGTATTCGGCAGCTACTGCATCTTGGGCCAGAACCCGTAAAGCCATATGTTCCAGATCATTGAAATCCAGGATTCCCTTTTCCGCTTTTTTCTCCTGATAACGTTGGCTAAAATGACTTAACATACCAGCCAGATAGTTCATAAAAGGATAGAGCTGGCGTAAATCTTCGAGGTATTCGCGGGGACTGCGCACCATTAAATCACGCATCGCAGCGACTATTTTTTTGCCATCATCCCGGAGTTCCTTAACTTTTTCCTGCAGACTTGGGTCTACTTCGGCATGCTTGGAAATCCTGGCCAGTTTCTTATGCTTAATGTCTTTAATAAGTGCATGAAAATCAGCCATTCCAGTCTGTAGGGTATCCCGTAACTGCTGAATCAACTGCAGGTCGTCAAGCAGAGCCGCTTCATATTCTCCCGGTCCTTCTGCCATCTCCGTTATTTGCAGGGCTTGTGTAAAAACATCCCCGGCGGCCTGGAGCTGCATTTGCAACTCCAGGCTCAGGGCCAAAACCCAGGGACTCCTGGCGAAACCTTCCTCATCCAAACTGAATTGTTCTACGCAATCCTTATACCACTGCAAGGGATACGGCTGGCTTTGCATAAATTCATAATTGCTTAAAAACAAGTCCTGAAACGGCAGGTCATTCATACTGGCTCCAAACATCTCTACCAGTCCCAGGAAATAGTCTGAGCTTTTTTCATATTCCTCCTCAAAGAGTTCCTCGATAAGCTCCAGTTTAATCAAATCTGTCTCGGTCGTATTCCCTATTCGGAAATTCGGGTCTATTTCCAGTAAATAAAAGTGTTTTCTTACTATCTCAGTACAAAAAGCATGCAGGGTGCTGATGGATGAATGGGAGAGCAGGTTTATTTGCCGGCGCAGGTGCTCCTTATTATGATTTGCCTTCTCCAGTTCAGCCAACAGGGCGGCGCTAATTCTTTGCCTCATTTCAGCGGCCGCGGCATTGGTAAAGGTTACAATTAACAGCCGGTCCAAATCAATGCTGTCGCGGCAAATCAATTGAATGATGCGCTCCACCAGGACGGCAGTTTTACCGGAACCCGCCGACGCGGTTATTAACAGATTATTATTCCGAGCCGAAATAGCTTCCTCTTGCTCTTTGGTCCAAGCCAACAATATCTCTTCACCACCTAAAATCAATATTATTATAAACCCCCATGCCCGCAACATTCATTATGAACAGGGTTCAGATCAGCAGTATTCAATGAATCTCCCAAATGGTCAGAGAATTGAGGAGATTCCCAATAGTATGTTTTCGTTTGAGCTGAGGAGTTATCCTACCCCTTACCCCTAACGCCTCACTCCTGACTAATTAAATTTATAGTACAACATTTTAGCTGGAGCCTGGCAAAAAGATTGGCAACTGGAAGGTATATAGGAGAGAATGTAGAAGATAGAATCTAGTCAAAGAGCTTAAGAGGGGGCAGAACACTTGCAATATCGGCAGGGAAACATGGGAAGGATAATTATAGCCAAAGTCGAGCATGGCGATGACCTTTTACTGGAGCTGAATAGAATCCTGGAAGCTGAAAATATTCAATCCGCAATTATGTTTATGATCGGGGCAGTGCAAAGCAGTTCATTGGTTGTAGGCCCTGAAAAGTGTACGGTTCCTCCAGATCCAGTTTGGAGGCAATTGGAGGATGGGCGTGAGATTTTAGGCATCGCCACGGTTTTCTGCGATGCGGGCAAGCCGGTAATTCACCTGCATGCTTCCCTGGGCCGGGGAGACCATCCGATTACCGGCTGTATTCGGAAGGATGCCCAGGCATACCTGGTGGTTGAGGTTATAATATTCGAAATTCTTGGCAGCGAAGCGGTTCGGACCCTTGATGATATTACCGGACTCAATCTCCTGGGGTTTAAATAGTGAGCAAGAGTGGGACAGGGGGACAGGAACCTTGTCCCATATCCAGGATATGGGACAAGGTTCCTGTCCCCCTGTCCCACCCATCTAGATTGCCAACTGTAGCACCTCATTAACTGCGGTCCAGTCTTCTCTTAGTGATTCGGTGCCCATTAAAGTTCCGATATGCCCACCTTCGGTCAAAATCTGAATGACATCTTCGGAAGGGGTACTTATATAGTTTCTAAGTCCAAATGCCTGGGCAGGTGGAGTTATGTGGTCCTTTTTACCCGCCATGATGATAACCGGACAGGTAATATTTCTAAGGTCCACGGGCCGTCCCTCAACCTTGAAGCTGCCCGGTTTGGTAAGATTGTTTTCCTTAAAGATATTCTTGATTATTTCCAGGTAAAAACGTCCCGGCAGATTTTGCACATATTCATACCAGTTTTCAAAATGGATAAATCTTTTTAAAGCTTCTTCATCACCCTTGTTAATCATATTCCACAAACGAAAATATTTGCGTACATAATGTTCCTCGGGCTGAAAGCTCTTAAACCCTTGTAATATGTATTTCCCCTGCATCAAGCCATTACCGGTGGCAACTAAATATCTAAAGAACTCCATCGGCAGTTTTTGAGCGTTTTCCACAATGCCGGATGGAATCGCATTCACATCTACCGGAGCTGCAGCTGAAACCAGACTGGCGATTTTGTCCTGGTAAAGTGAGGTATATAAAGTTGCCTGCCAGCCCCCCTGACATTGCCCGACAAGATGGATTTTAAAGACGCCGGTTCTTTTGCGGACTTCATCTACGGCTTCGTTGGTCAGACGGATATAATCACTCAAACCCAGTTCCTTGAACTCCGGAGTAGCCGATTTCCATTGGGTTATGTATACATCATAGCCATAACGGTGAAATACTCTTACCAGACTCTGAGCCGGTGAATAGTCCGCCAGGTTGGAATGGTGCCCGGCCTGGGGAGGAAGAATGAGAACCGGCCGTTTGGCTGAAGTATCGTGCTTATTGGGAAAATGCCGCAAACAAAGGGTTTCATGTTCCAGGATGATATTATTGGGTGTAGCCCAGGTAGTAAAAGGGGTTTGCAATTGCCGCAATATTTTAATAAACCTTTTCATACGCGGGTCCAGATAGTAATAAGGGTTGTTGCGCTTAAAGATTTCAATAAATATTTCAAGATAATCCCGCTCTTCCTTAACTTCGCTAATACTCATTATTAACCCCCCACAAAATTTTTAAATCTTCATCCAAACTCAAAGTTTAAGCATCGGAAGAAACTGCGGAGCAGTTTCAACCCACCGCTGCAACGAAGCGGGGGATTCGAACCCACCGCCTGTTTTTGAAGGAACCCGACCGTTTAAAGAAGCGGGACACATCTTTTTCGCCTCGTTATAAGCGGATTCTACCAGCCACAATATCCTCATATTTCTCCATCGTTAACTGCAAATAAGCATTTTTTTCGGGATCAAAAAAGTACAGCGGGTCTTTAATTAAACTCGGATCAAAACCCTCCTTTTGTAGTTTGCTTTTCATTCGTTTGAAGTCTATTTCCTCACATATTCGAATAAAGACCGGGCGGGCATGCTGGGGCATCCTCCGGTTGATATGATCGACCAATCCTTTCCAGTCCAAAGGTACATCTTCCAAAAGCACCAGAACCGCCATACCGCAACGCCCTTCCATGCCAGGCATTTTCACTCCATAAACATAGGCTTCATCTATACCGCCAAAGAATTTATTAAGCACATCTCCCACCTGGATGGCCGATACTGTTTTACTTTTCCAGCGATAGGTATCACCGGTCCGATCAACAAAAGATATGTCATCACCATCGTGAAGCTGCAATATATCACCGGTATTATAATACTGGTCACCCGGTAAGAAAACATTACGTATGATTTTGGCCTCTGTTGCCTCCGGTTCATTAACATAACCAAGAAACTTATTCAGTTCATTAATCTCTCCAATGAGAACCCCGCTTTGCCCCGGCATGCACTTTACCGCCCAGCCGTCTTCCCCACGCAGAATCTGCTCGTTTTCCGAATCATAAGCTACTACTTCCCCTTGCCGCAAAGCCCTAAAATTCAGATTCCCACACATACCGGAGATTTCTGCTTCGTTGATAAAAGTACCCACCCCTTCAGTAGTTCCATATACTTCGGTAAAACGTTTTATACCAAAGCGCTGGTACCAGGGAATCGTTTGATCTCCACGCACACTGTTGACCAGCACATATTTTAGCGGGTTTTCTCCATCATCAGGCTTCACCGGCTGATCAGCAATATAACGCAGCATTTCTCCAACCGCATTGAAATGGCTTACCTTGTATTTATTTATCTCCGGCCAGAAGTTGCTAACAGAGAATTTTTTTCGAATTACCATGGTGCAGCCAGATATAATCATACTGGAGAAGCAGACATTTAGACCCATGTTGTAGTACAAGGGAACACACATATACAGAACTGAGTCGGGGTTCATTTCACCAACCATGGTAAACTGACAGCCCATTATCAGCCATCTTTTGTGAGGAATCGCCACGGCCTTACGCAGGCCGCTGCTGCCCGCAGTTTCCATATAGATAAATACATCCTCGCTGCTAACTGAGCTGGTAGTCTCGGGATTATTGGTGGATAGGGGCTCCAGCAGCGCATTCAAGGATTCCATCCCATTAGGAATATTGATTGCCAAACCTTGCGTTTCCACCAGAACCTTGGCGGGAGATTTTAAGCGAACACCATTGATTATCGAGTTGTACACGTCTATCATTTCATGTCCAATGATAACCGCCCGGGCCTCGCTGATATTTATGGCATGAGCCAGCCGCTCACCGCGAATAACTGTATTGATCAACGAAACGATAACTCCCAGTTTACTCAAACCAATAACAGCCATTAGGTATTCAGGACGGTTTTCCATCAATAAGGCTACCACATCTCCTTTTTTAAAACCCTGGGCTTGAAAGAAATGAGCATACCGATTGGACATTCCATTTAGCTCACCATAGCTAATCGTTTGGTCCTGATAAATGATTGCAGCATTATCAGCCAGCTTGGCAGCCCGCTCCTCCAGTTCAGATCCCAGAGACATAACCTGCTCCTGTTTAAGGCTGAGAATTTTGTCCATATACTTTTGCATATCAGGGTTGGTCTTTATCAACTAACTTTCCCTCCTCCATTATATATTTCTCTTTATTTCTAATAATCTCTTGTTCAAGCGTATGATAGTAGTAATTAAAATTATCTTCATTCTTCCAATAGTTCTTCATTAAATAATATGTAAAAAGAGCTATATTATTGGCAGAATTGACATCGCCATTTTTGATATTCATATAAACAGCGAGGAAATCGTCAAGATTTTCGGATTTTTCGAAATACCCGGCATTTTGCTGAGCGAAACTATTATTATAATCTTCAAAAGCCACATGCTTGACCAGCTTCCAAACTGTAAATACTGCAACATCACGATTCTCAAAGCTATATTTCCCCATAAAGCTTTTTACAAGATTCAAGAATTCATTTTCAAAAAAATCAAAAACTTCTTGATCTATCTCAATTTCAATGGCATTACCAAACGATAAAGCAATTTGGCTTTGATAACAAATATTTCTTAATAACTGTTCAAACTTCAAATATGTATCTGGATTCAATAAAACCTGTTCCCCATATTTATCAATAAAGCTGGAGACCAAACCCAGCATCTCCTGATCACCGGACAACATGGAGTAGTATCCGTCCACACACTTGTTAAATGACATCCATCTTTCCTGCATCTTGTTGAATTTCTGATTTATGTATTTTTCGTAATGTTTGCTCAAAAGTTGTTCTATAAACTGGGCTTGGAGTTCATCAGTTAAAAAGGTTACGATTTCGCTTGAGCTTTTTTTCTGTTCGGATACTTTGAGAATAGAAACCCAGCGGGAATACCCTAAAATATCGTTAGGCAAAGCTACCGCCTCATAATAAAATGAATCGTACAACTGGTCGAGGTGCAATATAAAATTTTTACCACTATAAGACATAAAGTTGATTTCCCGATTGGATAATAACAAGGACCCATAATTATAGTTTCTCACATCATGTTTATTATTGAATTCAACCAGAGCAACTGTTTTCATTTCTTGTACTTGGTCAAAATCATTTCGTAGGGGTTTAGCCAATTTACCTTGAAAATATCTATATCTTTTAAGTATCTGCTCTATATCTTCTCTCTGAATAATTATCGATTCCGTCTCACTCCGTCTGCCGGAATAGACGATTGTAATATCCAGAATGTCTTCCGGTTTGGCCTCCTGCCGGTGTTCAATTATTAATTGGGAAAAGGAATCAAACTTGTAACTTATACCGGAATTGTGGTCAGGTGCTTTTATCAACAATTCATCTACAAATAAGTCCACCATAATTCTGTAACCTTTAAAGCTGCTGGTGGATATTCCGCTAAAATGAGCTACAATTTCTTTTTTTATTGGTGAGTTCATCATTTACGCCTCCATCAACTACGAAATCCCCAATCAATACCTTTTTAAAATATTCTATCATAGTTGTCAGAAATTTCACATTTTTCATTTTTCATATTGCTAATTCTTTTAATTATTTCGTCATTTTTAAGGTACTTTAATATTCGGTAATCATTATCAGGAAGCAAGCGATCAAATTGACATACAGAAGGATAGGGGCAGTAAGCACAGGCTTTCTGGCCCTGGTTGTTAACCGGTTCGATTTTTATGTGGCCTTGCAATATCTCTCCTGCAACTTGTTTTAAAAGACGGTCAACGTGTTTGATAAGCGAGCCGAAATCATCTTCATGGAGAACTGCGGAATTCTTATAAAATATCTCTTCATGGTTTATAGCTACCGGAATAATCTCAGAATATCCGTCTATCGTCCGGTCTATCTGCCGGACAATCTTAACATCCTTCAGAACCACTCCTTTCATTTTTAACTTTCGGGCAATTTCCTTTTCGATAAGCTCAGTTACCTTTTCATCGCTGCTTACCAGCGGATCATCAATTCTAAAGTAAAAAACCCCGGCCGGTTTAAGTGCTTTGCCGGTTATATTTCCCATGACCGCCCGGAGGTAAACAATCAATTGCAGGGCAATACCATGATAGACATCAGAAAGAACAAATTCCTTTTTCCCCAACTTATAATCAATAATCTTAATATAGCCTGCCTCTTCAGTATCAAGGAAGTCTATCCGGTCTATCCGTCCCTCAAGATAGATTTTCTCTCCACTTTCCAGATGAATTTCAATTGCTGGGAATACCCCCCCGAGACCGAATCTCACTTCATGCCCAATAACCTGGAAATCCCCTTGCTGGAAGTGTTCGGTCAATGTCCAGATGGCCCGGCGGGCAATTCTTTTCAATCTTTTTATCAGGTATTGGTAACGATGGGTGCTAAAAAAGATTCCATGGCCATAGCTAGGCACCAGATGGTCCAGAACCCGGTCCATAATCAACTCACATTGCCCGCGTTCAATATGTTTCCATTCAAGTTGGTCCCGCTCCAATTCTTCGGCAAAGGTACAAATACAGTTGTGCAGCAGTTCTCCAAGATCCGGAGCTTCAACTGCAAACGACTTTCGTGCACCAGGCTTCAAACCATAATGAATAAAATGAGCGAATGGGCATCTTACATACATCTCCATTCTTGAAACACTGGAACGGAAGGGGACGCGAAAAAGCCTTTTGGCTTGTTCGGCACCGATATTATCCGCTTGGTTATGGTGGAACAAGCCTGAAATAGTAGACTCTCTAATACGCTGCCATTTCAGATTGTGATAGTACCATTCATACACATCCCACCAGAAATCCTCCATCGTTTTTCCATCCAGCATCTGGCGAAGCTGTGTAATCAAGTGTTTAAAGGTCCCGCTTGCGGTTGAAACCATTTGCATAGGCAATTGACCATCATTAATCAGATCGGTCTTTATTTTTATATTGCCAAAGGTTTTTAGAAATCGATCTACCAAAAGTGAGGGCCTCATTCCCTTCCCTTCACCATCAGCCTGTGCATAACTCAGCCCCAGGTATTCACGTGGTTTGGCTAGTGTGGTATAGATCAAAAACCTTTCTTCTTCATACTTCATCTCCCGGTAAAAATAAAGATTTACGCCTTTATGCTGCAGAATTTCCTTATCTTCGGCAGATAAAAGATCGTCCTCTCTATTACCAGAAGGAATTAGACCATCATTGACCCCTATGACAAAAAGGCCGCGAATATCATGGCTCTTGGAGCGCTGAATGTCACCGACCAGAACTTCATCTACACCCGGAGGGATAATCCCAGCTTCGAATGATAAAAACCCCGCTTCCAAAATTCTGTGGAATTCTTTAATACTTACTTGCTGCTCACCAAGAATCTCCACCAATTGGTCAAAGATTTCGATAACCGTGTTCCAGATCTGGGTGTTTTCATTTACCTGCTCAAAAGCTCCTTGGTTTCTGAGTTCCTGAATCCATTCCGCCAGCTGTTCGCGCGTATTTATATTAATCAAATAATCATACAAAGCCCGTGAGAATTCGGCTATGGTTCCAGCATTGCGGATTCGCAGCTCTAAACATTCCAGCGGCTTCACCACTAACTCCCGGTAGTAGTTCAATTTATCCAAATCTTCGCTTGTGCCCAGCACAAACGCTTCTTTCCAGCGATTAGACTTTATCCCATATTCCAATACATAGTTTTCAAGCTTTTCAGCTTCGTCAAAATTCAAACCACTAAAACCAGTCTTAATCAGGTTAAAAACATCTTCATAACGATAGCCGCGGCGAACCGTATCCAGAGCTGACAATAGCAACTGGATGATCGGGTTGTTCATAATATCTCTTTTATGGTCAATAAAACAAGGTATCCCATAATCGCGAAAAACTCTCTTGATTATGCTTCCATAGACTTCCATGTCGTGACATACTACTGCCACGTCCTTCCAGCGGTATCCTTGCTTTACTAAAGCAAGGATTTGCCTGGCTATATGTTCAATTTCGTTTTCCTGGTTGCTGACCGCCCAGACTTCAATATTTTGGGAGTTTCCCTTAAAACACCGGGCTGGATAGGCAAAGAATTCAGCTTCCACGTGCAAAATGGCAGGATTCCTGATCAGATCTGCCTGCCCTGGGTCAATTCTAATTATTTCTTCTTGCAAGCCTTGGTTTGCTGCGGATTGCCTTATTTTTTGGTAGGCTCTTGCGGGTACTGCAAAAAGTTCATAGTCGCATTGGTCAGCCCGGGGATCTAAAGTAAAGGATATGCTGGTATCCCGGGCCAAGCCCATCAACCTTTCAATAATCTTAATACTGCGGGGGGAGAAAGTTGAAAACCCATCTATCCATATCCTGGCATCTTTGATAAATTTCAACTCCACCAATTTTTCCAGAAAAATATTTACCTCATCGTCCATGTCTATATAATGCTGCTCCAAGTATTCATTATAACGCTCGTATAGCAGCGCAATATCCCCAAACTTCTGCCAGCTCATTTCCTTTGCTGTTATATCACCATGCTTGAATCTCAAATCGGCGGGCAGAATATCCTGCTGTTTGAAATCAGCTAGCAGTTTGCTGAGTTTGGCAAGAAAACCTTCCTGTTGCGAGGCTTTTTGAAATACTGTTAAATCACGCCGGTTTTCGTCAATAATTTTTCTCAAGACCATGATCTTGCCTTGTTCATTAATGAGCGTCCGGCGGCTTCCACCGGTTTCATCAAGTACCCGCTGGGCTAAACGGGTAAAACTTAATACTTCTATTCTCATTATTCCCGGCAGGTTTAATCGGGCTATCAAGTCGAGTTCGGCCTGCAGGGTAAACTGCTCGGGAACAATAAGCAACAGTTTGTGTTCACCAGAGCCAAGCAAATCTTGTTCAATTTCCTTAAAAACCAGCTGCGTTTTACCTTTACCGGCTCTCCCCAAAATATAGCGTACCGCCATTCATCCACCTCAAAAAACAAGTGCTTGAACATTTAGCTCTTTTCAAGCTAAGTTCAATATTTGCATAGGGAATCCTGCTAAAATAAAATACAATAATATAAAAAATTATTTTATTAAGCTCAGAAAAGCATCTATAATTAGTATGGGTAAATTAGGGTCTGCAGAAATGAGGGAGAGTCGCTGTTTAAAACTGCTTTGCTAATACTGGGGCTAGGTTTGATATTGATCTTGTATACCTACATCACTTTTAGAAGAACGCAACGAGAGCTCAAAGATCTCAAGCAGGAAGATCCGGTAAGCTATTATCTGGAATTTGCTTTAAATCTCTTACCCGTGCCCTTTTGGACACTAATACTTGGTATTATCCTGTTTGCTGCAGCTTTGATAATTTTGCTGATTAAGCTGCTTAAGGCCTGGCCTATTTTCTGTTGCTCTGCCCTGGCTTAATCCAATAGCAGAATCCGCGCTCCTGCAGCCAATAGTGCTATTCCCAGTATATCCATATAATGAAACTCGAATTTTTTCATGCCAAAAGCTCCCAAATTGTCAATCAACACAGCGGTTAAGATCTGGGCGACGATTATCGCGGTGGTAGCATTGCCTACCCCAATTTGAGGTATGGTGCGCACTATGGCATAGATGATTAGAACATTCAAAACACCCCCCAGCAAGGCATACCAAGGAACAGTACTAATTTTGTTGAAATTGGCCAAGCCCACACCCAGACCAATTATTATTAACAACGCTGTAAGCGTACCGATTATATGAACCAGGAGAGTTGATTCCCAAATCCCCAGTACTTTACCTAAAGCCGCATTAAAAGTCCCCTGCAAAGCCATGGCTGCTCCTGATAAGGCCGCAATACCTAGATACATCCAATTTAACATAAGATTATTTCTCCTTTGCATTTTCCCTTATTTTCAGATTTAATGGAGATAATTATACAGAGTGACGCAGGTGGGACAGGTGGGACAGGGGGACAGGAACCTTGTCCCAGCATTGGGACAAGGTTCCTGTCCCCCTGTCCCACCTGCGTCACTGTCATAGAAAGGTAGCCAGGAGAATTGCCAATATCCCTATCCAAAATCCCACCCATCTGCTGCCATCTTTACCAGCCTGAGGCCAGAGGTGAAATACTACCAAATATATCATTACACCGGAGGCAAAACCTAAAAGCGGACTCATTAATTCAGGCAAGATTTTTAATAAAAAGACTCCGAGCATGGTTCCTAGTGGTGTAATCAGTGCTACAATTGCCAATTGCCATATGATTCGCAGCCTGCCAATTCCAGCAATCAGCAAAGGAGCTGCCATCGCCATTCCTTCAGGAATATTATGTACGCCGATAGCCAGGGTAATAAGCATTCCAGTACGTGCCTTAATCTCGTGCCCCATGGCAATAGCCATTCCTTCCGGCAGATCATGCATAGCAATCCCCAGCATTATAAGGTAACCCAAGCTTAGCATGGTCTCGCCTGCCACTCTTCGCCGTGAGAAAACATAATCAATAATCCCCAGAACAATCAGACCCAGTAAAAATCCTTCCCCAGTTCCCAGCCAATCACTTAATAGGGCTGACGGTAACATGTCAAAAATGACCACAGCCAGCATTACACCTGAAGCCAGACCCAGAAATAAACTCAGACTTTCCAGACTCCATTGCTTTTTAAGGAATAGGAGCACAGCCCCCATTAGTGTACAGACGCCCGCCAGAAAACTGAAAAATAAAAGCTCCGCCATCTCTTACGCTCCGTCATTATTCAGAATATAGTCTATATCTATGACAGCTCATTGAGATTTAGATGATAAATTACAGTCATAAATGGGGGTTGCTTTACATATTTTTCAAGCAAAGGAGGTGTTAAGCTTGAATAAAATTCTTTCTATTGAATTAAAGGCCCTGGGCAAAGCCCTGTTACTGTCACTAATCCTTTGTCTGTTAGCTGCTGCCATTGTATATTATTCCAGTTTAAATGAAACCCTTTTTCCCACCCTGGGCAGAATAATTCTTATCATCACTGTCTTCCTCTGTGGATGTCAGGTCAGCAAGGCTTATGGCAGCAAAGGCCTGCTTCGGGGAGTCTTTATGGGTCTGCTGAGCTTTATTCTTTTAGTTGTTGCCACCTATGTATTTAATTCCTCGCTAATTGATTGGAAGTCATTTTTCTATACTCTATGCTTATGCATAACTGCAGGTGGTTTAGGTGGGATACTGGGCATTGGCTTGAGTGAAAAATAAGGGTGCAGCGGTACAAGGGTCTGACAAAGGGACGGTTCTCCTGTCAGGAAAATTCCTGACAGGAGAACCGTCCCCTTGTCAGACCCTTGTACCAAACCGAACTCCTCTCACAACTTAGCAATACACCACAATAGCAAACCGCAAATGAGCATAATAATACTG
>JAQUXM010000162.1 GCA_028692415.1 Syntrophomonadaceae bacterium
GGTCATTATGAGGGTATTAACCCGGCTGAATCTGGTGGAGGATGAATTGTGTTTTGAAGCTGCCAGAAATATTTGTAACAAAATTGTTGAAGAAACTGGATATAGCCATAGATATGTGGATATTGTAATAGTTAAATTTGGGCATCGAAAAGATGATATGGATACGGGCATAGTGAATGGTATTTGTCTTGAAGATATTCCTAAGTGTATAAAGTGTTTATTAACAGAACATTGCCATTTTGAGGAAAAGCAAATTAGTACGGATAAACAAAAAAATAATATAAATAAGATTAAAAGTGCCAATCAAAATATTGAGGTTACTCCAAGTATAAAGATGGAAGATGAATTGAATGAGGAAATAGAAAAAATCACAAGTATAAATAGAATTAATAATCATGTAAAAATGTTATTGGTTTACTTGTTTCAAGGAATCAAGAGTTACAACATTAATTATGGAATCAAATTTCGTAGAGATGCTGTCGCATTAACTTTGAAATGGAATGAAAGAAAAAATATAACTACTATTTGGTTACAGAATGATGGCTTTAGAATTCTTGTTTTAGGACAACCTGGGGAAATCGGGGTTCAAAACCGAAAGGGCAAAAAGTGTTCTAAAACAAGTGACATTGATGCGGATGTATTACAAGCGATACAGAATAAGTACAACGAACTTACGAACTAGGGCGCATTAATGAGCAAAGTAGATTTCCCCTTCATTTCCCCATGTGAATTTCTCTCTATTTATTCCTAAAAAATGAAGGGATTGTTTTCTAATGTGTTGAAACGAATAAAAATAAGAATTGTAGACAGGTGCTGCCATTGTTCATAAGAGTTGAAATGCGGTCACATCAATGATTACATGCAAATAGCAAAAGATTACGGAGAACATCATGACACATAATAATGTTAACCACCGGCAAAGATTAAGGGATAAATTTATTGAGCAGAATCCAGAAAGCCTAAACCGGATGAACTAGCGTCCGATTTGTGCATCTATGATTCCGATGATGAAAAAACCTTTCGGAAAGAGCCCATATTAATATCCGTGATTATTTATCTGCCTACCCAGGCTCCACAAAAGACCGCATTTATGATGAAGTTGTCAGCCGCATGGTGGGTAAAGGTCAGATGGAACCCCATAATTTTGATGAATTATTAAAACAAATAGCTGAGGAAGTAAGAGAACCATTCAATAAAAATCTCTTTGAAAACCAGAGCCCTGATCTTTTCGGTACCCATGAAATCAGGCGCTGGTATCTGAAGGAAAGCGAACTTGATGTCGCCGATGAAGCTGAAACAGTGAAGGAAGATGCAACCGCGAAAAATGTGGCCGGATTTATTAAGAAATGGCTTAAAATGAACCCTCACCTAGAAGGCGTCCATTACTCTAATATCTTTGAGCACTATATCTATGCTGTTCATGAAAAGCCACGCCGCTGGCTCCAGGACTGGCTCCCCGATTATTTCTATAAGACCACCGAAGGCACTAATCGCCTACCGGCCAACCAAGAAGAAGAAGAAGCCAAGACCAAAGGCCGCCTGGCTGGTATAAACCGCCGTATCAAGCGCTACGTGGCATATCTCACCCAGGGGGTGCGGTCCCCGAAAAAGAACGTCCCAAAGACGCTACCCTGGCCGAGTGGATTCGCCAGTGCAAGCTCACCGGGTTATATTCGGAAGGGAAAACCCTTTTTGAGAAGGGTGGACTGGATATGAACGATCTCGGCGAAGAAGCCCAGGTTAATGTTGAGGAAGATAACCAGGTCTGCCTGCGGTTGTTATTGAGAACTGAGTCTAAATCAAAGAAATAGATTTGGTTTGTCAGGTTTGAAAGAATGGTAATATAAAGTCCCTTGACGATCATTTGGAGAGTAAAATAAAAAGCTCCATAAGTTGAATGTCATTCAAGACAGGAAGACATAGCATGCTTATTAAAGAGATTCGTGATGCAATCAAAACAATTAATAATCCCGAACCAGTGGTAAAAATGCTATTAGTCATATTAGCTATTAGGTATTTTATGCCTGATATTATAGTCGAAATAAAATCACTTGCTATTCTACAAAAAGCTCTCCCTGATTTGTTTATTATTTTTAAAGCTATTAGTATTGGCATGTATTTTTATGGAACAGCAGGAGCTATTCTTTTCCTGATCTGCTTCTTATTATCCGGCCTTGAAAAGTTGCTGGAAAAAATTAATGTGTACAACATTCTACTGCCAGGAGGATGGCCGCAGGCCACCTATGATATATGGAGTATTGGTATTCTCTGGTATTGGATATTAGCAGGCTACATCTATTCATTAGGTGGTAAGCCTTGGTTCCCAAAACTGGTTGAGTTCCTTAATCCAAGAACTGATACCATAGATATAATGCAAGTTTTTCCATTCTTAATGAACATATTTGTTCTGGGCATTTTTTTATTGAGCTTTGCATCTAATTTGTTTAGCTTCCATAGCACAACGAAGATTATAAATATTAAAGTTATAAACCCAATTAGATTCAAAAATAATGAATAAACCAAATTTTAACATAAAAAGCTGGCAGGTATTTACAATTCATCTTTTCAGTATTATAATTGTTTTCAACAAATGCTGAAAAATATGAATTGGGTGAAAAAATGGAAATAAATGAAATGCAAATAGAGAATAGAATATTGGAATGTTTAAAGGATATTCCCTTTATGAAGGTGAATATCCTTCGTGATTTTAACTTATCATCATTTTACCGGCCAGATTTAGTGCTTGAAATAGCTAATCCCACCACTTCAGAAAGATTGATCGTTTGCGAATTAAAAAATAATGGACAACCGCGCTTGGCCAGGTTGGCCGTGGACCAATTATTGAGGTGCGTTCAGAATATACCCCAGGCCTATCCGGTATTTGCCGCGCCCTATATTTCACCGCGCTCAGCAGAAATTTGCCGTGAACAGGGGGTGGGTTATATAGATTTGGCGGGGAATTGCCGATTAACCTTCGATAATATATATATCCTCAAAGAGGGCAAAGAGAATCCCTACAATGTCAAGCGGGATTTACGCTCTCTTTTTTCGCCCAAGGCTGAGCGGATTTTGCGGGTACTCCTCAGCAGTCCCAATACGAAGTGGAAAACCAAAAAGCTGGCTGAAACATCCCGGGTCAGCCTGGGGCAGGTATCGAATGTTAAGAAACTGCTAGTTGATAGAGAATGGATAGACCCATCGGATTTTCGATTAAAAGAGCCGGGCCGGTTGCTGGAGGAGTGGAGTATTGCCTACCGTTCAGAGCGCAGTAAGAGGATAGACTATTATTCATTTGAAAAAATAAATGAACTGGAATCCTCTATAGCTGAAAAGTGTGAAGATATGAGCATAACCTATGCTATGACCGGTTTTTCAGCAGCAGCCCGCCGGATTCCCATGGTCCGTTATCAACGGGCTGCAGTATATATCAGTAATGATGTTGAACCCCTGGTTGAAAGCTTGGGGCTTAAAAAAGTCGCTTCAGGCGCTAATTTAAGCATCTGGACTCCCTATGACAACGGTGTGCTGTTTGGAACTGAAGAAGTTGAAGGTATAAGGCTAGTTTCTGCCGTGCAGAATTATCTTGACCTGAAAGGTGATCGGGGTAGAGGAGAAGAAGCTGCTGCTGCTTTATTGGAAGGGGTAATCAAGAAGCTATGGTAAGACGTACCGACTATACGGAATCAGCAGTAAACGCAGCAAAATCAGTGCTGGTTGAACTGACCCATTTGTTGGGAGAATACCGAGAAGATATCGTGCTTATCGGGGGCTGGGTCCCGGAATTTCTTATTCAAGGGGCTGAAGAGCCACATGTCGGCAGTATGGACATAGATCTGGCTTTAAATCATTTGACCCTGGGCGAAGCGGGTTATACAAGTATTGGCAAGTTATTGCTGGATAGGGGTTACATTGAAGGAGAACAACCATTCATTTATTTTCGGGAATTCATAGCAGAAGGAAAGCAATATAGGGTTCAGGTGGACTTGCTGGCCGGTGAATATGAGGGCACCGGTAAAGGACACCGGACTCAGAAAATCCAGGACATTAAAGCTCGGAAAGCACGGGGATGTGATCTGGCCTTCCAGATGTTTGAATTTATTAAAGTCGAAGGCAGACTGCCGGATGGTTCTCTGGATTCCGCGGAAATTAAGGTAGCCTCCATTGTGCCTTTTTTAGTAATGAAGGGAATGGCGCTCCATGACCGATTAAAGGAAAAAGATGCCTGGGATGTTTGTTACTGTCTTCGAAATTATCCTAAAGGACTTGATGGTATAAAAGAGGAAATTCATAAACAGGTAAATAATGTTCTGGTAAGAGAAGGATTGACCAAATTGGCAGACAAGTTTGCCAGCACGGAACATATGGGGCCGAAGTCGGTAGCGGATTTTGAAGAAGTCACCGACGAGGAGTCTCGCGAGTATTTAATCCGGGATGCTTATGAACGCGTGCAATATATATTGGAGGGGTTGGGCGTAAATAATGAATGAGAAGTTAAAACAAGTTTTCAGCGGCAAGGTTGTAAACAAAGCCTTCACTATAAATACCGGGGTAGATGAATTCCCGCGCTATGTATAGGAATACCTCATTGACAATTACTGTTCCGAAGAAACCTTAAAATAATAAGAAATTTGTTCAAAAAGATAGAACGGTATAATGCGTTCTTCGTAAAATTGTTAGCATATTATATTGAGGAAAGATATCCTTCATATAAAGAAGAATTATCTCAAGCGGTGGATCAGCAAGAAGCTACTGATGTACTGGCTTTAACAAAGGAGTTGTTCGCATGGTTAATATCCCTGAAGCAGTACGCTCTGGAATAGAAAAGTATGTTGAGAAGATCAGGCAAGAGATACCTGTAGAAAAGGCCATATTATTTGGTTCTTATGCTAGTGGTACTTTCGATAACGGAAGTGATGTTGACTTGGCGATTTTCTCAAATTATTTTCAGGGAATGAGGAGAGTGGATAGTATAGCTTTTCTGCTCGGTCATGCTCTGGATTATGACCTGGATCTAGAACCTC
>JAQUXM010000163.1:0-2207 GCA_028692415.1 Syntrophomonadaceae bacterium
TGATGGTCTGGCGCAAATAATTAAGCAGCTTGAAAAATTGCATGATGTAATCGAGGTATCCCTGCATGATAATTATGACTGCAGTCTATTTAGCAGGATTCATGATTTGATCAAAGCGAAGGTTTAATTTAAATCGATTATTCTTTTACCTCGGCAACAATTGCTTCGATTGCTCTTTCTAGCTGGTGGTAAGCAACCTTCAGTATTAAAAAATAGTACTTATACCATAAGATCAAAGTTGTTCGCTACTTCTGGATAAATGGAAAATCGTGCATAAACCTATTCCTCGATTAAAACCGCAACCTTTTGTATTGATATGGTGTATTAATATAGTAGGTATTATTTAAGGAATAAAATTATGGATATATCTATTGCTCTTATCAGAAGGTGTAAAAAGAAGGATAGGGAAGCATTTGACATCCTGTTTAGCCGCTGTGAGGAGCAGTTGTTCAGGTTGTGTTACGGCTATGCCCGGGATAAGGATACTGCGCTGGACATTATGCAGGAAGTCTATATTAAAGTTTTTCGCTCTATCGACAGTTTTGACGAAAGCCGTTTGTTTATACCCTGGTTAAAAAAGATTGCCGCGAACACCTGCATCAATTACCAGCGTGACCATAACAAGCAACAGCACTTGGCATTTGATAATATAGGTGGCGACAGTCTGAACCTTTTAGATTCGCAGTCATCAGCGGTATCATTGGAAGATGAAGTCGTAAACCGGAATCTAGCTCAAATGATTTCCATTGCTATCAGAGAGCTCCCGGAAGCTTATCGCCTGGCCTTGAGTTTGCGCTACCTGGAAGATATGACCTATAACAGTATTGCCGCTACCCTTGATCTTCCTTTGGGAACGGTCAAGAGTAATATTGCCCGGGGAAGGGAATTGTTAAAAAGGAGACTACAAAGCACAGGCTTATGGGAGGTTTAACATGGAATGCAATTTCAATCAGGATTTATTGCATGAATACCTGGATCATGAACTGGACCCTTTAATGCAAATCATTCTGGAGGAACACCTGGCGGTTTGTCCGGATTGCCAAAGAGAACTGAACCAGTTGAAGATATTGGATTGGGATTTACGCTTCGCAGATCAAATGGAAATACCTAAAGAGGAATTAGCGAAGATAAGGAACCGGGCACTTGAGCAATGTTTCGCTGATGAAAAAAAGCTTACTCAAAATTCTCTGCGAGATGCTTACCGAATACAAACCCAGGCTGCTGGTTATGCTGTAAACTATTTGCATTTTATACCTGGAGCCAGTCTGCTGAAAAAATCCGGGCAGGCTTCAGCGGAGTTCCTGGGTAAAAAGCTTCGCCCCAGCCGCCTATTATTCGCAGGGAGAAAGGGATAAATGATGAGCCCATGGTTAATGCTTTTAATATTAGTATCTTTCCTGATTTTACTCTTCATCTTGGTACCCATAAGGTACGAATTGGGTTTCGCCTATCATGCGCACTTGAACTTATATGCGAGTATTCGACAGGGAGTTTTTTTTCGGTTTGCCATGGAAAAAATGGCCGGCAAGTCAGAATTTAAGCTGCATATGTTTAATATACCTTTGTCTTTGTCCAAGGGCAGCCAGGATAATAAAAAAAGCAAACAAAAGTCCGGATCTTCTTCACCCCTGGCAGTTTTACGCAATTTATTCCGGAATAAAACCTACCGGCCGTTGGGGAAACTTATGATCAGGTTATTCCAGGCTATTAAGCCCAAACATCTGCAAATAAAAGGAAAATACGGTTTTGATGAACCCCATTATACTTCCTGGGCCAATATGCTGCTTTTATTTATCTCTTCAGACTCTCCCAATTACCAGATACATATGGAACCGGTTTGGGATGAGGAACAACTTGATATCGAAGGGTTTATCAAAGGTTCTATTACTATAGCGGGAATAACCTGGCATATAATCAGATTTGTACTCAGCCCCTCATTCTGGCGATTTTTAATTGACTTGTCGCGGGATAAAAAACGCAAAAAACTTAAAATCAAACCAGCCATAATTCATTAATAGTGACCGTCAGGGAGCATCAGTGGTGCCCGAAGGGTGCAACCTTAATCGTGAGCGATAGCGAACATCAGTGGTGCCCGAAGGGTGCAACCTTTTACATTTATTACGGGTATAGATAATTAAAGAAAAAAATATAGACAGGAGGCAAATTCATGGATATCAATCAAAATATCAGCACCCTTTTTGAACAAT
>JAQUXM010000163.1:2307-4972 GCA_028692415.1 Syntrophomonadaceae bacterium
CATCAGTGGTGCCCGAAGGGTGCAACCTTTTACATTTATTACGGGTATAGATAATTAAAGAAAAAAATATAGACAGGAGGCAAATTCATGGATATCAATCAAAATATCAGCACCCTTTTTGAACAATTGGACAAATTTTTTAAAACCGAAACGGTTTTCGGCGAAGCTATGCAGATAGGTAATGTGACCCTAATCCCGGTCATTAATGTCAGTTTTGGTGCCGGTACGGGGATCGGCAACGGTAAAGATGCCAACGGATGTGATGGCAGCGGCGGCGGCGGCGGAGCCGGCGGTAAAATATCTCCGACTGCCGTAATCGTAATCAAGAATGAGGAAGTCAGCATTTTACCGCTCACCAATCGGGGCTATATTGATAAAATTGTGGAGATGGTCCCGGAACTGATTAACAAAATCCCGCACAAGGAACCCAAGGAATAGGTAATCTAACCCATATATAATATAACGAATGCGAAAGATCTCCCGTACTTTCTTTAAGCGGTTGGGTTACTATTAACAAAACAGGGGCGGATTCTAATCTTTCGCTTCGTTGCAACGGTGTGTTGAAACATGATTCAGCCCCAAAGAGTTTTGCTACTCCTTGGGGCTATATTGCTTTTATGAATCTTTTAACAATAGCCCAGGGTACCCAGATTTAATCAATAACCGGCTCGGGTTCAGGATTAGCCATAGGTGGTTTGGTCCTCCAGCGATAGAAAAACAATACCAGCGTCCCCAAAGCAAAGCTCGCTACCACCAGGTTGATTATGAATCCCAGCACTGGTATTCTGGCTAAGATAATCAACGCTGGGAAAGCAATCAGGAAAGGCACGATAAAAGGAACGCGGCCTTCCCATTTCAAGTAACGGGACATACAGCGGGCAAGAAAATCACCTGTAATGATCTTGGCTATTGCAATAACTATCACATATACAAACAACAACATAAAGGCTATCGGAATGCCTATTACAGTTATCATTAGGATTAGAACGGCGAGGGGCATGAGCAGCAGCGCCAGGAAACCCCAACCCAGCGTTGGCCACGGCTCATTTTCAGCTAACTTGCCCATTTGAGGAAGCAGGGCAGGGAACAGGAGGTATACAAAGCCCCATAGCAAGACCCCAGTAGTAAACCATAACAGGATGGCAAACCAGGAAAATCCCTCTTCTGCTACTCTCTGTTCGGGGCTAACCCGGGGGGTAAGCCGGGTTACTTCACCAATTTTGGCTTGGGGCGCAATTTGCGCTTGATTAGCCGAGCGGTAGGTTAATTTTCCGCCCATCACTGTCGAAGACCCAATGATCAGGTTCTCAACCCCCCAAATACGTACATCACCATTAACCGGCGCATTAATGTGCATCTGTTTGGCACTGCCCAGAACCTGACCTTCTATAGGCGCAAAGATTTCAACGGTATTTCCAAACAGTATAACATCACTCCTTATTTTTGCGCCTTCCGTGAGCCCAATGCTATTCGCAGCTCCTGTCATGCTTCCATCCAGCTGTCCGGTAAGCTCAATAGTATTGGCAGCAACTCGAATATCTCCCTGGATATTGCCATTAATCCTCACCGAATTCGCAGCCGCTATCACATCACCATCGACATTACCGTTAACCACCACCGATTGGCCGGCTGCAAAGACATCCCCAACAACATCAGCGTTGATTATAATGTTGTTGCCGCTAACAAACAGCGGTCCTTTAATAGTAGTTCCACTCGGTATGCTAACCATATCTCCACTCTCAATTTGCACTGCACTACTGGGAGAAACTAAAAATAAGGCTAAAATGATAGCAGTCACTATAAGCATACATCCTCTATACTTGAGCAGCATAGAAACCCTCCTTTTTCTTCCTTTGAATTAATAACCCGATATTTTTCCAGTTATTAAATCTATTTTAACCTTAATTATAGAGAGTTTACCAATTTCTTTGCTTAAGTACTCAAAACTGGACTGTCCCGAATACTTGGCCATAATAATATTTCGATAATGATTCCTCGCCCATAACCTATAATGCTTTTATATCTGTTACCCCAATTGCATGGATTTTCATCCTCTAAAACCTGGACATAACAATCAACTTCAAAATAAATATTTGGATTCAGATTAAAAAATTCCATATTAGAAAGTATTATTTATAATCAAAAGAAAATTCGCAGGGAAAATCGCATAAATTGTCGAAGTTAGATTTGTTGAACTCTATACACAAGCAGTTTATTACAAAAAGGGAAGCAATTTGTTTCAGAATTGAGCTACGACTATAAAGCGGCGAAAAGATGTCCCCCGCTTCTTTAAGCGGTCGGGTTCCTATTAACAAAAAAGGCGGCGGGGTCTAATACCTCGCCTCGTTGCAGCGGTGTGTTGAAACTGCTCCGCAGTTTCTTCCGATGCTTAAATTTATTGTAATAATGGCAGTAAAGGGGATAATCCGATGAAAGATGAGGAAAAGAGCAAAGAACAGCTTATTATTGAACTATCCGAACTGCGAAAAGAAATCATTGAACTGAAAGAAGTAAAAGAACACCAAAGCGCACACTTTTCCAAGGAAAATTCCAAACCTTTCATTTCATATGCTCCTGAGGGCCAAAGCAAACATAACTCTCTAAAGAAATTTCACATATCAGAGCTTATTGATATTTCGCTTCTTCAACAATTATTTGATTCATT
>JAQUXM010000164.1 GCA_028692415.1 Syntrophomonadaceae bacterium
TAACCGGTAACCCGGATATTGATGCAATTATGGAATATCTTCTGGAGGGCAGCGGGAAACTGCTCCGTCCTCGTCTGATCTACCTGACATCCTCTTTCTATCCCCATGATCCGGAAATGAAAAAAGATATAGCAGTGGCGGTGGAGTTTATTCACCTGGCATCATTGGTTCATGATGATATTATTGATTTGGCCATGACCCGGAGGGGCAGAGACAGCGCCAACAAACGCTGGGGTAATCAATGCAGCGTTTTGACCGGTGATTATCTGTTTGCTACTGCTTTCAAATTAATCAACCGTTATGGACAGGCAGAAATCCTGGACAGTATTACCCATACCATTCAGCTTATGTGCAGCGGTGAGATTAAACAAATGAGCATGAGTTTTAACCTGCAGAGCAGTGAAGAAGACTACCTGGATAAAACCTATCATAAAACTGCCTGCCTCTTTGCCTCCAGCTGCAAAATAGGTGCATTGCTCAGTGCCATGCCGGCCAATGAAGCGGTGCGATTGGAAGAATTCGGACTATGTCTGGGCTATGCTTATCAGATCATTGATGACATTCTTGACTTTGTTTCCGACAGTACTACACTGGGCAAGCCGGTGGGAAGCGATCTCCTGGAAGGAAATATTACCCTGCCGGTAATAAATGCGCTGCAGAGCGCTCAATATGGACCCTCGGTAAGGGAGCTTTTAGAACCGCCTTTTGACTCAAGAAAGCTGCCCAAAGTTAAAGAAATCCTGCTGGCCAGCCAGGCTATAGAATATTCGCTGTCCTGTGCCCAAAGCTTTATAAAACAGGCCCTGCGTAATCTGGAATTTCTACCGGCTGGTCCTGCGGTGGAAGAATTGAAAGCTTTAAGTTCATACCTTATGGATGGTTATTATGTAAACCTCAATCGTTTAAGACCGCTTACAGAGAAAGAGGTAATGGAAAATTAAAAACTCGCTAAGCCCGTTGGAGCAACCCCTGAGTAATTTAGCCTGTAATTCGACGATGAGCAGCAAGCAAAAAAGCTTGCTGTTTCACTATATATTCTTTACCCTTCGGCAGGTTAAGCGAATGCTCAAGCAGTGGGAGGGGGAGGCCAGTCTTGCTGTCGATGATGAACTGAGAAAACAAGCCTTGAACAGTATGCACTGGAAGGATTTTCATTGTCAGGGCGGGGCGGTTTTTGCAGTGCCCTACCCGGAGTGGGAAACCCTGCTGCTGCGCTTGATTGTGGCCTATCAGACCCTGTGCGATTATCTGGACAACCTGTGTGACCGGGCCAGTTGCACCGATGGAGCAGCCTTCCGCCAATTGCACGAATCCCTAAAAGATGCCCTGACTCCGGGAGCGCCGTTGCAGGAATACTACAGCCTTTACCCATACCAGGATGACAGTGGCTACATAGCAAAATTGGTGCAGGAATGTCAGGACTGTCTGCAAGAACTGCCTTCATACCCGGTGGTTTATGATGATGTGATACTGCTTGCCCAGTTGTATATCGACCTGCAAGTACATAAACATATCGACCTTGAGCAGCGGGAACCCGTTCTTATCAACTGGGCGGAGCAGCATTTAAAAAGTTATTCCGGGGTTTTATGGCAGGAGTTCGCAGCCGCCAGCGGCTCGACCCTGGCTGTTTTTGCGCTCTGGGGTCTGGCCAGCCAACCAGGAATCACCAAGAGTGAATGCACGGAAGTAATGCAGGCGTATTTTCCGTGGATCTGCGGGCTGCATATACTGTTGGACTATTTTATTGATCAAGAAGAAGACCGTCAGGGGGGCGACCTTAATTTTACTTTCTATTATGCCAGCCAGCAGGAAATGATGGAGCGGCTAAAGCTGTTTATCCGGGAATCGCATAAGAACGCAGTGCTGTGCAAGCAGGGTGATTTCGCCAAAACCGTTGTGGAGGGACTGTTAGCCATGTACCTCAGTGACCGGAAGGTAAAAAAACTGGGCTACCATGAAATGGCCAGGGATTTATTGTCCCAGTCCGGAAAAGGAGCACTGAATACTTACCGGATCTGTTCGGTGGTACGGCAGTTTCTATAATCATGAAGATTTAGAATTTTATACCTTAAGCTTGATTTAAAAGGATTTACCAATTACCATGGGGAATAAGATAGTTAATAAGAAAGGTGAGGCGCAAGGGGTAAGGTGTGAGGGTTTAAAGCCTTTTCCTGCCACATCTAAAGTTAAAACGCCTATTGCTTCACTTTCATTGCTTGTGCCCTCTGGGCATGGGAACATGGTAAGGCAGAATGATTACCCCTAACTCCTCATGCCTTACCCCTAACTTTTATAAAGGAGAGATGAGAATGGCCGATGTAATAGACTATCAGATTTTTGGGGATGATATGCAGATTGTTGAAGTTGAACTGGACCCTAATGAAGGAATTCGGGCTGAGGCTGGGACCATGATGTATATGGAACAGGGTATAGAAATGCAGACCGGTACCGGCGGAGGTATGTTTAAAGGATTCAAAAGGATGCTGACCGGTGAAAGCTTTTTCATTACTACGTTCCTCAATAACGGCAGAGCTAAACAAAAGGTAGCGTTTGGTGCGCCTTATCCCGGTAAAGTCGTGGTTCTCGACCTGTCGAGATTAGGCGGCAGTTTTATTTGTCAAAAAGACTCCTTCCTTTGTGCAGCTCGGGGAATCGAGATCGAAATAGCCTTTACCAAAAGAATCGGTGCCGGTCTGTTCGGCGGTGAAGGCTTTATCCTGCAAAGGCTGGAAGGGGATGGCCTGGCGTTTGTCCATGCCGGAGGAACCATAGTTGAAAAGACTCTGGCAGCAGGCGAGAAGCTGCGGGTGGATACCGGTTGCCTGGCCGCCTTTGCCCCTTCGGTGGATTATGACATTCAGTTTATCGGCGGCTTTAAGAATGCCCTGTTCGGCGGTGAAGGCTTGTTTTTAGCAACCCTGACCGGACCGGGGCTGGTATACCTGCAGAGCCTGCCTTTCTCCCGTTTGGCTGACCGCATCTCTGCGGCTGCCGGCTTCAAAAACGTTGATCAACAGAAAGGGATTGGCGGCATAGTAGGCGGAGGCTTACTGGGCGGCTTCCTGAGCGGAGATGGAGATTAAGGATTAAGCAACGCAATACCGGGCTTCGGAATAGTAATTCCAGGCCCGGTATTTTTATTCCATAAAAAAAGTAATTTAGGCGGCGTGAGCTCGCTAGAATACTTTTTACTATTCGAAAACCATAATTGTTTTTATTGTAATTAATGGTATAATATACCAATAAAAGGGTTTGCTAAATAACCAATATTACTACGATTGAATTTGGCAATAATCTTAAGAAATTATTGACCGGTTGGCATTCTATCGGACAGGGGGATGCACAGTTGGAAGCGGTTTTGTTGGTTAGCGACTTACTAATGGAAAATTCATCCATATCAGCTATGGTTGTCAACCATGCCGGGCTGGTTATCTTTATTAATCCAACCTATTTGAATATCTTGGGGAAAACAGAAGATGAGGTAGTGGGCAAATTTATTGGCGATATCACTCCCGATACGCGGACTCTATTTGTGCTACGCACGGGTAAAGCTATAGTAGGATATAACTGGACGATTGGCGGATATAAAATGATTGCTTGTGCTTTGCCACTTATTAAAAATGGAAAAGTGATCGCTTGCTTTGCCTACAGTCTATTTATGGACATCTGGGATGCCAAAGACTTGGCTGAAAATTTGATGTGTGAGCTCAATATGTATAAGGATGAAGTCCGCAACTTGTATTCCTCCAGATATACCTTCAAAGATATTATTGGGGATGCCCAGGCAATCCGAAATGTTAAGTTTCTGGCGCAGCAGGCTGCTCGTCATTCATCTACTACCGTGCTGATTACCGGCGAAAGTGGAACCGGCAAGGAGTTGTTTGCCCATTCTATACATAATTGCAGCAGCCGTTACAATTTTCCTTTTGTCAGGGTAAACTGTGCCGCCATACCTGAGAATCTTTTGGAAAGTGAGCTTTTTGGCTATGTGGAAGGGGCGTTTACCGGAGCCAGGAAAGGCGGGAATCCGGGCAAGTTCGAGCTAGCCAATGGAGGCACCGTATTTTTGGACGAAATTGGCGAAATGTCCTTTGCCATGCAGGGCAAGCTGCTGGTTGTATTGCAGGAAAAGGAATTTGAAAGACTCGGGAGTAACCAGCCCATCAGGGTTAATGTGAGAGTTATAGCCGCCACCAACCGTGATTTGGAAGATATGGTGGAACAGAATAGATTCAGGGAAGACCTATATTATCGTTTAAATGTTATTCGCTTGGAAATACCTCCCTTGCGGCAAAGGCTGGAGGACATGCCATTGCTCATACGCTACCTGATCCCCAAACTAAATGTAAAGCTGAGGACTTCGGTTATTGATATTAACGAAGATGCCGTGAAACAACTTCTGAAATATAGTTGGCCAGGGAATATAAGAGAATTAGAAAATATACTGGAAAGAGCTATGATTCTGGCGGATGTGGAAAGGTCCAACAGCATTGATACCAAGCATTTACTCTTTATGAAAGGCAAACTTAGTTATAATTGTGCACCCTTTACCAGTACGCTAAAAACAAGCATGGAAGAGATCGAAAAGCAGCTTATTGCCAAAGCCATGGAAGATAATGGATATGACAAAGCACTGGCAGCCAAAGCACTGGACATTGACCTTTCATGGCTATACAAAAAGCTTAAGAAACATGGAATTCAATAGGATAATCACTAGGCAATATTAAACCAACATGGTAATTAGGATTCCCCTGCAAAAAGTAATAATCGTGCATTGCGAGCGAAGCAGAATAAGATTGCCGCGTCGCTTACGCTCCTCGCAATGACAAATACGCGAGCGATAGCATAATGTCATTGCGAGCGATAGCGAAGCAATCTATAGTGTCTTTGCGTGTGAAGCAGAATAAGATTGCCGCGTCGCTTACGCTCCTCGCAATGACAAATACGCGAGTTTT
>JAQUXM010000165.1 GCA_028692415.1 Syntrophomonadaceae bacterium
CAGCCAGTGCGGCTATTTTCTGTTTTCGTTCCAGACTGGCTTCCCGGTCTATGGTCCATATATTATCCTTATGAATAAGAACATCGCCTTCCCGGGCTGCGCTTGGAATTTCCTCCCGCTTTATCTTCTGCATCGATTTAGCCTCAGATTCAACAACTGCATATGCTCCTTCAAAACGATCGATAATAACCTGCATCTTGACTCCTCCTTAGGGCTGGCATGCTTTGCAGGGTACATAACCCTGGCTGACCGCCTCTTCCCGCTTGCTAAAAATAACCCGGTTCTGCATTTCCGGCAGGGTTTTACAGCTGGGGCGGTGAAATATTTTGGAATTTTTGTTGCCTATGTAATTACCGGATTCATCACTATCCAGAGCAGGTGTTGCCTTAGCCTCAAGGCCCGGCATATTGGCTGAGTCCGAAGTCTTTTTCCCCCGGTCACTGCTTATGATAATCTGTTTGCCGTCAGAACTTACTACAATATTTCCGTCCTGATCCGTACGGTAAATTTTTACCTTCAGTTTATTCAGCTTAGCAATCGTCTCCCGGTGGGGATGACCGTAATCATTGGCAATTCCGCACATTATTATGGCATGTTGCGGAGCCACGGCCGCCAGAAACTCAGGACTGCTGCTGCTGGAACTGCCATGATGGCCCAGCTTTATTACATCAGCTTGCAGATTGCCATAAGCTCGCAAAATCTGCTCTTCGGATGCTTGTTCGGCATCCCCCATAAATAGAAAAACGTGTTTACCATAGCTTATTCTCACCACCGCGCTGTAATTATTCAGATCATCATACTTCTCAGCTTGTGGAGCTATGAACTCAGCCTGGAGCCCATTTAGCGGTATTACTGTCCCGGCGCGGGCCGTGCTGATCTTAAGCTGCTTGTTCTTGATGGTCAGCAAAAGCTCTTCAAAGGTCTGGCTACTGTGGGTCACGGCGGGCAGGTAGACTTTGGCTGCCGGAAAATTATCAATAACTTCAAGCAAGCCGCCTATGTGGTCGGAATGAGGATGGGTACCAACAACCGCTGCCAGTTTTTCGACCCCTTGATCTCGTAAATAGCCCGCCACTTTTTCCCCTTGATCTTTTTCGCCGCCATCTATTAACAGGTTTCCCCCCGTTGGAGACTGAATGAGTATGGCATCGCCCTGACCGACATCAATAAAATGAATCTTTAACAGTGCGGTCGCTTGCGGGGAGCTACTCTCCTGCTGCAAAAAAGCCGGGACTTCTTCCGGCTTTGGTTCTTCCTTCAATGAGTCTTCTTTTGAACTGCACCCGCCAAGCAATAGTGTTAATATAGCGAACAGCACCAGCATTAACTTGAAACGTACAGTCAAAAACCTGCCCTCCTACTTCTTCACCCGGTTTTTAGCCTGCAGCAGTCGGGACATTCGTTCTGCTCGGGATCTTGCTGCTGGTGCTGAATCCCGTCCGGTATTTTTCTCATGCCCCGAATGCTTTTCCAAGGTATATAGTCATGTTGATCCAGTGTATCATCACTTATTTCCTAAATGCCGTAATCTGCGCGCGAACCAGAATGCTATGGCACCTAGAGCTCTTTGCTCTGTAAAAAATACCTTATATTCATATGCTTGATACCTAAATGACTCAGGTCCAGTTCATCCATCGATACTACATATTTAGGATAATTATCATTAATCGCTAGTAACGCTGAAAACTCTCGTTCCTTAACCTGCTCGGAAGCTAAAAGATACGTGACCTGGACATACAGTTTTTCACCACGCTTTTCGGCAGCAAAATCTACTTCCTTATGGTTCATCTTCCCAACCGTGATTTCATAGCCTCTACGCAATAACTCCATATAGACGATGTTTTCCAACACTTGATCAATATCCCGGCTATTTTTGCCATAAATAGCTTCGCGAATGCCATGGTCCGTAAGATAGATCTTTTCCTGCAATTGCAGCAATTTTTTACCTACCAGGTCCTGTCTCTTCACTCGATGAAACAGACAAGCATTCTCACAGGCTTTTATATAGTTATATACTGTTTCCGGGGCAGCTTTCCGATTTTCACTTTTCATAAAATCAGATAGGCTTTTAGCCGAAAAGGTATGGCCTACATTGGCTATCACATACATAATAATCCGTTCCAATAATTCAGCATCTCTAATATGATTTCTTTGTATAACGTCCTTCAAAATCACTGAATTATAGATGTCTCTTAGATAAAGAAAGCTTGCTTCTTCAGCAAAATCGAGGTTAATCAAAAACGGCATTCCGCCTAATTGCAGATATTTTGTAAAAGCCTCCTGCTCGGAAACATTCTCATCCTTTCGCCTGCATATGTCCAAGAACTCAAGATAAGAAAACGGATATACCTTTATTTCGACATAACGTCCGGCCAAGTAGGTTGCCAGTTCACCCGACAATAAATTGGCGTTGGAACCAGTAATATATATGTCTACATCGAAATCAACCAGTAAGGAATTAATACAAGTTTCCCAATGCATAACCTCTTGGATTTCGTCCACAAACAGATACGCTTTCCCATAAATCTGCGATAATACCCGGCTTAAATGCTGATACAGCGCATCACCCGTTTTAAATGGCGCATATTCTGCAGACTCAAAATTCATATAAAAAAATTGACTGCGGGCTACCCCATCATTCACAAGCTCCTCCTGAATAAGCTGCAGCATGACGGATTTTCCGCTTCGGCGCAGGCCAGTTAAAACCTTGATAATGTTCTTATTTATAAACGGGCGAATCTGTTTAATATATGTCTCCCTCTTTATCATAGCCATAAAAATCCTCTCGAAGTATTCACCTGCTTATTATGTAACAACTATAATTTAAATACAATCAAAAATATCCTACAATTTAACTTATAGTTTAATGTTTTTCTATCTTATTGTAAATTTAAGCTGTATTTTACCATTGCTGAAGCAATTTTTTCAATGGAAGATCATACTGTTTCCCTGCAGCATCCATCAAATCTTGCTGGCAGTAGGGTAAATCGGCACTCAATGTCATGTACACTACCCCTTAGCTGTCTGGTCAACCTCAAAAGAATCTTGTCTCTATACCCATGACCACCATATCACCAAAAGATATCTCCAATTGCCGGTAGCTCTCCTAAGACAGTTCCGCGGCCAGTATCTTATGACCAATTCCTGGGGAACGGCCTTCGTACGGTTCTACTACCACCATTCACCACTCATTACGGCATATATAGCACATAGCGAACCATTAAGGGCACTGGTAAGAGTATTGTTGGCTCCGGTGATTGCGATGTTGTCATCCAGCGCTGATGCTATTTGTATTAAGCTCATGTATGGTATTAATTGCCTGCCGTTCAAGGTTGTGGAGAAGGACCGCTTAGGCTATCGTAGGCTGGTCGGAATATTATTAGTGAGCGGATAAACTGCAAGATATCTTCTTTGATGAAGAGGATGAGCAACCCTAAAAAACCCTCTAAAACGAATAAACCGCTTCTCAGATTTCATCTTCTTCATCGTCCAACACATTGATTATTTCAATTTCGTGATATAAGACACCATTAATCTGTTTGGCAAGCTCCGGCAAACTATTGGTAACGGTTCCCCAAAGCACGACTAAATCAATGTTTTCATAATTGTGGACAATTCTGTTTCTCATGCCCCGAATGCTTTTCCAAGGTATATAGTCATGTTGATCCTGCGTATCTTCGCTGATTTCCTTCACCAGTTCACCAATTTGGGAAACTGAAAAGGCACAGGCGGAAAGGGTCTTTTTATCAGCCATAAAACCCTCAAAAGAAAAACCGTCAACATACTGCACCACATCGTCTATATAAGTGCTTATCTTTTGCAAAATAATCCTATCTTTGCCGGTCATATAAAACAATTCCCTCCCGCTCCACTACGGATAGCATAGCCTCGTTATTTTTTAGCTCAGTAATCTCAAAAAGATCAACACGCTTACCCAGACGAATTGAAATTTCCTCCAGTACTCCGTAAAAATCCATATTTAAAAGCTCACCTTGGCTGTCTATGACAATATCAATATCACTCTTGTCTGTGGGGATCCCTTTGGCATACGAACCAAACAGTATGGCGCGATAGACAGGGGCGGTTTCAAATACTGGCAATAGCATTGTTTTTATTTCATTTACACTGAAAATCGTTTGTTCCATTTGCTCACCACTTTACATCTTTTCCTTAACTATAGCAGAAAAATAGATAGTTTAAAATTTAAAGGCAAACTAGAGGGATGGCTCTTCTTTTGTTAAGCAAAGAAAGGCAAAATGACGTAATATGTGTGCGAGAACCAGGATGCTAAGTTATGATGATTGCGATTCCTGTTATAACATATTTTCTCATAACTAACGTGCATAGATAACTCTGCCATAGCCGGATATTTCAGCAATGAACCCGCTTGCATCATTTGTCTCCTCCAATAGTATCGGTTCTATTCGATCATCTATATCCCGTCGTAGTTTGTAAAGGAGTGATTTATTATTCAGGAAATCTCCGTAAATTTCCGGTACTAGACCTGGACATACAGCTTATCACTACGCTTTTCGGCAGCAAAGTCTACTTCCTTGTGGTTCATCTTCCCAACCGTGATTTCATAGCCTCTGCGTAACAGCTCCATATTGACGATGTTTTCCAACACATGATCAATATCCCTGCCATTATTTACATAATATAACTTATACCTGAATCCGTGAAATAAAATTGCAAAATATCTCGTAAATACAAGCAAAACGCGGTAAAATAGAGCAAATGAGGTATAAACCGCATTTATTTTATTCACCCGAGGTGTTGAGCTTGAAATTTACTATTGAATATACCCGAACCCCGCAAAGGAAAGACCGTATATACCGGCAGCATCTACCGCAAGCCTGGCGGTATGGATAAAGACATCCGCATCGCCTTCAGGGTGATAGAACGAACTGTTCTCGCCAATGGGCAAGGACT
>JAQUXM010000166.1 GCA_028692415.1 Syntrophomonadaceae bacterium
CAGCAGCGCGTGGCGATTGCCCGTTCTTTAATAAACCGACCCCGGATGATTCTGGCCGATGAGCCCACCGGTAACCTGGATTCAAGCAACACGCAGTCCGTTTTCTCACTGCTGCGGGATATCAACAAGGACTACCAAACCGCCTTCATCATGGTTACCCACGATCTTAATCTAGCCGGCAACGCGGATCGCCTGATTGAATTAAAGGACGGCCTGATTGTCAAGGAAACGGTTTGTTAAGCAAATAACGGTCATCTTAACCGCCTTATCGCTTTCTCTGTCGGCAACTATTCGGGCAGCATCCTACCCCAGCCGGCATGTAAAAAATATCTGTATTGTTGGTTTTAATTCCCAAGATTAGTTCATATTATATAAACCTTAATTGTCGGCACGAACCCGGGTGGCTTTTTCTATGGTAAATCCGGCCTGTTGACCGGGCTCAAAAAATTTGTCCGCAGGCGTCTTGACTCTTAATATCCGGTCCATGAACTTGAGGCGATATTCTATGTTGCTGCCATGATAAATCCTTTCAACTATTTCTCCCGTTAATTGCCCCGGGACGTCGTCGAGCTTGATGTCCTCACTTCGCACGGTCAGTATTTCCGGGGTGTGTTGCAGGGGTTGACCGCCCCCCTCAATTACCTTTGGCCGGGCCATTTCCCATAACTTCATTTCCGCCGGGCTGTCCTTATTAAGACGGAGCAAATTGGAATCGCCCATAAAACGAGCCGTGAATTCGGTCCGAGGGAAACGGTAAACTTCCTCAACCGCTCCCACCTGGACCATTTTTCCCTCATTCATTACGGCGATACGGTCCGCGATAGCCATAGCCTCCTGCTGGTCATGCGTTACGTGAATTATGGTCAGGGACAATTCCCTTTGAATTCGTTTTATCTCTTCCCGCATCTCTTTTCTCAAGCCGGCATCCAGATTGGAAAGCGATTCATCCAGAAGCAGCAGCAAAGGGTTCAAGGCCAGAGCACGAGCCAAGGCCACCCGTTGTTGTTCCCCCCCGCTCAATTCATGCGGATAACGCCCTTCCATGCCCTTTAGCCGAACTGCTTCCAACAGTTCCTCCACAGTTTGCTTTTGTTTTGAACGGCTATAACCTTTTATCCGCAAGGGATAAGCGATGTTGGCAAATACATCATAATGAGGCCAGAGGGCATAATTTTGAAAAACCATGGCTATACCTCGTTTTTCAGGCGGGACCAGTACTTCGCCGGCTGCCGACAGGGTTCTGCCCGCCACCTGAATACTTCCCCGGTCCGGCTTCAACAAACCGGCTACCAGCTGTAAAAGCGTGGTTTTGCCGCAGCCGCTGGGACCAACAACGGCCAGGATCTCTCCCGGGAAAATATCCATGCTCACATTGTCCACTGCCTCCGCCCCGGCAAACTGTTTGCTAATATTAAGCAATTGCGCCTGCAGCATTATATTCCCTCCATTCTGGACTTGCCAAATCTCTCCAGCAAAAGATTGCCGCCCAGGGTCACAGCAATTATTATCACAGCCACGGCTGAAACCGCTTCCAGCCCGCCCGTATCGGAACGCATACTGAAAAGCAGGACTCCGATAGTTTCAAAACCCGCCGTATAGAGCAATATCGAGATGGGAATCTCCCTTAAAACCATCAGGAAGGACATTATCCATCCATTTTTAAGGCCGGGGCCGATTATAGGCAGAGATATGTCCCGGAAGACTCTCCAGCGCGAGGCTCCTGAAATTCTAGCCGCATGTTCCAGCTCTAAGTCTATCCCCTGCAAAGACCCGCTGACGCTCCTTACGGCAAAAGGCAGACAGGCGGCAACATAAGTGATTACCAGTATCCATGGAGTACCATAGAGCTTGAAAGGAGGATTGATCCAAGCTAAAATGGCAGCCACCGCCAGAACCGTTCCGGGAATGGCTACCGGCCAGGTAGCCGTAAACTCCAGCAACTGCCTTCCTTTAAAAGCCGTCCGGTTAACTGTCCATGCCACCGCAACGCCTATCGCACAGGCGGCTGAAGCAGCGGCAACGCCAAAAACAATGCTGTTGCGAATGGCTCTAAGACCCATTCCTCCGTTGGCAAAAATAATCTGGTAATTATTCAAAGTTAAACCGGCCAGGCTTATATCCATGCCCCATTGTTTCAGAAACGAAGATACCACTATCGTTCCCAGGGGAATTACCGTAGTAATAACGAGAACAGCTAATACGGCCAAAGCCGCCGGGATGCGCCATTTTCCCAAACCATGCAGCTCAGGCGGTTCTGAACGGGAACTGACATTGATGTACTTCTTTTTTCCCAAGCTCAAGGAATAAATCCCAAAAACCAGGCCGGAGCACAGCAGCAAAATTATCGAACTGGCTGTCGCTATCGGCAAGTTCAAATGGTTCAAGGCGCTATAAATCCTGGTGGTAAGTATATAATTGCCTGTCGGAAGTGCAATTACCGCCGCTACTCCGAAACAGGCCATAGTATGTTGAAATATCAGCAGCCCTATCGATAACACGCTGGGCAGGATCAGCGGGAGGCTAACCGTCCATATGGTTTTTATCGGGCCGGCTCCGGATAAACGGGCCGCTTTTTCCAGGCTCAAATCATTCATGCGCCAGGCGCTCGACATGGTTATAAACACCAGGGGGAATAGATGAATGCTCATAACCAGGATTATCCCTTCCAGGTTATAAATATCGATCGGTTTATCAATCCATTTCCAGGTACCGCACAGGAGGCGGTTGACATATCCGTTCCGGCCCAGTAATTCAATCCAGGAAACCGCCATAACATATGAAGGGATTATATAAGCAATAAATATCAATCCCTTAAACAGCCTCTTCCCGGGCAAATCGGTGCGGGTGAGCATCCAGGCTAGCCCTCCCCCGGTCAGGATAGCCAGAATGCTCACAGCGCCGGCAACATAAAAGGTATTATATATGGAAACAAGGGTTTTAGGATCGGTAAAGGCCTTCTGATAGGCCGTAATCGATACGCTTATGCCATTGGCACCAATTCCCACACTAAATAAGATCAATACCAGCAACGGATACAAGATCGTCGCACTTAGAATCGCAACCGCCGCTATGACCAGCAGCCGCGACCAGTAAGCATGTTTAATCATTTTCTCATCGTTTTCCTGTCTTAGACTGCATTATTGCGCCAGCATTATTTTTTCGAAATTGCTGCGTATTTCTTTTCCTTGGGATGCCACCTGCTGCCAATCAAGATTTATCGATTTTACGTTGGATGGAACTCCCTCGGGAATGGCAACATCGGCTCGAACCGGGATAAACCCGTATTTGGCCATAATAGTCTGCGCCTCGGAAGAAATAACATAATCGATGAACTCCTGGCAAACAGATTGTTCCGCTTCCGATCGCCCGGCATCGGCCATTATCGCAATGGGCCTCTGTATGCTGAGGCTGCCTTCTTTAGGCCAGACCAGAGCCATTTTGCTTTCAACCCCCGATTTTTTGCTTTTCTTAATCTCTCTTAGAATTCCGTCATGGGGAGCTATGGTAGCATCAACTTCGCCGGTTGAAACTCGTTCGATTGCTTCGTTGTTCTGTTTGGTAAGCAATACCCCATTCTTTTTTAAATCTTCTATGTAGCTCCAGCTATCGCCATTCACTTCCAGCAACCCCGCAGTTATGGCCAGGGCGGTTGCAGATTGCCCGGCGTCAGCCATGGCCAGTCGATTCTTCCAGTTTTCTTTAATCAAGTCATGCCAGGATGAAGGTATTTCCTCCTTGCTTACCTTTTCTTTGTTATAGGCTATCACCCCGAAGCGGGAATTGCAGATGGTATAATAGCCGTCACCCATTTGTAATTCGCTTTTCAGGTTGGCCGCTTCCGCCGATTTATACTGCTCCAGCAGTCCCTTTTGCTGGAGTTGAATGTACAGAATCGGTTCGGCTCCCCAAATAATATCAGCCTGGACATTGCCCGCTTCAGCTTCCGTGTTTATTTTCTGAGCCAGAGGCCCGCAGCCCATGGTCAGTATATTCAAAACATCACCCCGTTCTTTTTCAAAGGCTTTTTCCAAATCAGCAATCATCTGCTCCGGGCCTGAAATATACATGGTGATTTGGGCTTTTTCAGTGCTTCCGGCTTGCTTTTCAGCTTCATTGCCCGGGCTGCTCCCGTTGTCCGGCTGCCCGCCGCAACCTCCCACCAGCAATACCAAAATTAGAATCATACTGCAGACAATACCTTTTCTTTTGATTCTCAATACTTTCCACTCCCCGCTTTATTTTTCAATTCACTTAGATAGTCCAGCCTATTTTCCCCTCGTCTCTAGCCCATCATTATCTCTCCTTTCAGATGCAAATTGAATAACGGCTTTGCCATCTATTAGATTAGAAATGCCCGCTGTATGGGGAAAAGAATGTTTCCTTCCTTCCCAACTATACGGCCATCCCGCTCAGTTGGTGAGCAGGCAGCATTCCTTTTTCAACTTGCCTGAAAAATTACGAGCAATTGTCACCAACCAATCCTTCTCTCTGTTAATTATTAGGTCTACCTAACTTTCTATTTTTTTAAAAACACCAATAAAGGTGCCAAATTAATATTGATAATTATTATCAATATTAATTGTAATGATACCACTTTTCAATTGTCAATTAATATTTATTTAGATTTCAGCAAATATATTTGCGAGCGAGATTTCCAGCCCCGCAAAAGCACTTGATTCTATGGTCTCTCCCTCCCCCAAGCTTGTTAAACCTTCTATATCTCTTTCCGGGGAAAAGGAGTACTGTAAAATACTCTTGTTTTCGAGATTTACCACCCAGTATTCCTTAATGCCGCTTTTCATGTAGAGACTTAATTTAATAGCCATATCCTTGCCTCTATTAGATGGTGACAATACTTCAACCACAAGTGTTGGTATGCCCTCATATTTAT
>JAQUXM010000167.1 GCA_028692415.1 Syntrophomonadaceae bacterium
AACAGTTTAACCGGAATAAACCAATAATTAGTATCTATAGGTATCAAATCATCGTACATGCAAATGACACCCCCGCCAGCGATTTCCAATTGGGTCTTTCTCAGCACAGAAAAGTTTTTAATCGCATCTCTTCCCGGATTTGCAGATTTTTTAATCTCAAGTGGATAAACTTTTTGGTCCTTAATAATCAGTAGATCAATCTCCCTTTGCTCCTTATCCCGATAATAACAAAGAGGTGGTCTCTTGCCTTGAAAGTAGTAGCTTTTGATAATTTCAGTTACCACCCAGGTCTCAAAAAAAGCCCCCGACATGGCACCTGCTTCCAATGTTTCTGCACTCGTCCATTTCGTTAAATAAGCGCATAAACCCGTATCCATAAAATACATCTTAGGTCTTTTTATAAGTCTTTTTAAGGTGTTATTGAAATATGGCTCCAGTAAATAGACGATCCCTGAGGATACTAATATGGAAAGCCATTGCTTGGCCGTTGGTTCACTAATTCCAGTATCATTTGCCAAGGATGAGTAATTTACTTCCTGGGCAGTTCTCGCAGCTACTGTACACAAGAAACGAAAGAATGCCAGTTCATCTCCAACCTGGGTTAAATCCTTGATATCACGCTGCAAATAAGTCTGCACATAGGAAGAGAAAAAGATATCCATATTTATGTCATTCTCAACATAAACAGCAGGCATTCCGCCTTTATAAATTTTTCCATATACCATTTTTAAATCTATAGTCGCAGCTTCTTTGTTTCTAATTTTCAAACCTTCAATATCCGGGACAAATTCATTATGAACCCTGTTTCCCAAGCTTTCAGCATAGGAAAGACCAAGTAAATTAACTATTCCAACCCGACCTGCCAGGGATTCACTTACTCCCTTCATCAAATGGAACATTTGCGAACCGGTCAACCAAAACCGACCTTTTTCCCCTTCTCTATCGACAATGATCTTAATATATGACAATAGCTGTGGCGCATATTGTATTTCATCAATAAGCAGTGGTGGTGTATATCTTTGCAGGAATAAAGCGGGGTCTGTAGTCGCGAGTTCTCTTACCATGGGATCATCCAAGCTAACATAATTGCGGTCATCGCCCGCCAGTTTTTTGAGCATGGTTGTCTTGCCAACTTGTCGGGGGCCAGTAAGCAACAGGACCGGAAAAGTATTTGAAATGTTCATTACGGTCTTTTCGGCAGTTCTATTAATATACATGCAGGCCACTCCTTCCCGACTTTTGTAAAACGCATTTTTACTTTAGTCTTATTTTGGCCATTTGTCAAACAATTAAGACGCTCTATTTCGGACCCATCATTTGCAGAAAAATTTAAGCGCTTAATTATCAAGCCATAATGTAAAAAACTATTTACATTTTGTTTCATCCGGTTATAATAATAAATGTAAAAAGTTTTTTACATTTATTATTATGGAGGTGTGTTCAATGAAAGCAATACGAAAAATGGATGAAATGGAAATGAGCATAAACTTAAAGTGCATTAGAATTGCATGGGTATTTGGATTAATGTATTTGCTTGTGTGGGTTATTTGTGAATTTTTGATTACTAAAAATCTTCCCGCCCTACCCTTTATACTTTTGACATCACAAGTCAGTGTTTATTTTGCCTGCCAGCTCATTATTACCAGGATGACGGTGGGAAAAAATGAAAAATAAGATTAGAGAATTACGAAAAAAATTCGGTTTCAGGCAGGAGGATTTGGCAAATAGCCTTGGAGTGACAAGGCAGACAATTAATGCCATTGAAAACGAAAAGTACAGTCCCACTTTGGAGTTGGCCATTAAATTAGCAAAGTTGTTAAATACCACGGTTGAGGAATTATTTACCTTGGAATAGTAAATAAATTATGCTGATTCTCAATGGAGACGTAAATGTACGTTCAAATTCTTAAAAACCAAGCCAACCAAATAAAATCCCAGCTGTACGTGTTATATTGGGCTTTCAAGGACAATCGTACTCCCTGGTACGCCAAGGCGGTAGTGGCCTTGGTGCTTGCCTATGCTTTAAGCCCTATCGATTTGATTCCGGATTTTGTACCGGTACTGGGCTATCTCGATGACTTGATACTCATACCGGCAGGTATTGCTCTGGCCATAAAACTTATCCCACCGGATATAATTGCTGAATGTACGGCCAAGCAGAACATATCGAACGACACAAAAAGGATTAAAATTGGGGGCGGAATTATAGTTGTGGGCCTATGGCTCTTTATCGCATATTTTATCGGCAGAGCTGTAGGGCTATTATAATAAGGATGCTCCGTAACCCTCCTCCCCGTTTCTCCTTTTTTGCGCAAATTATGTCATATTGACCCCTAACAGGGTGAGTGTTAATATAAAAAGTATGAAATAATTGGATATTGTCTTATCAAGAGTGGCAGAGGGACTGGCCCGATGATGCCCGGCAACCAAGATTAAAGTTAACGGTGCTAAATCCTGCAGAAGCGAAATCTGGCAGATAAGAATAAGGATTGCTCCTTTTACCTCCTTACACCGGGTAAAGGGTTTTTTCAAAACATCATAAGAGACTGTGGAGCAGTTTCTTTCGCACCGCTGCATCGAGGCGGGGGATTAGAACCCGCCTGTTTGTCAATAATAACCTGACCGTTTAAAGAAGCGAGGGACATCTTTTCGCCTCGTTATATGTTGGGGAGGATATTTTTTGATTGAGATTAGCAATTTAACCAAAATATATGGAAGCTCGGAGCAGGAAGTAGTTGCTCTTAAAGATGTAAATCTCTACATAAAAAAAGGTGAAATATTCGGGATCATCGGCTTAAGCGGGGCCGGCAAAAGCACCCTGATTCGCTGTATAAATATGCTGGAGAAGCCGAGCCGTGGCAGTATTGTGGTGGACGGGCAGGCTATCGGCTCCCTGGATGCAGGGAAACTCCGGCAAGTGCGCCAAAAAATCGGTATGATTTTTCAGCATTTCAACCTGCTTTCTTCGCGGAATGTTTTTGACAACATAATGTTTCCGCTGGAGATAGCCAAGGTTCCACATCAAGAAGCTCAAAAAAAGGTAGACGAGTTGTTGGAACTGGTGGGTTTATCCGACAAAGCTCGGGTCTATCCCGAGCAGCTGAGCGGCGGCCAAAAGCAGCGGGTGGGTATTGCCCGCGCCCTGGCCAACGACCCCAAAGTATTGCTCTCCGATGAAGCCACCTCGGCTCTCGATCCTCAGACCACCCGCTCTATTCTAAAATTGCTCAAGGACATAAACCGGCAGTTGGGACTTACCATTGTACTGATAACTCATGATATGAATGTTATTAAAGAATGCTGTGACCGGGTGGCAGTAATTAACAACAGTACCATTGTCGAGGTGGGTGATGTTCTAAACATTTTCTCCAATCCGGGAACCCCTACCTCCCGAAGTTTTATCAACTCAATCGTAAACAAGGACATTCCTGAAGAAATCCTGCACCGGGAAGCGTTAAACCATGGGGGTGCAGCCAGCAAATTGGTCCGGGTTTCTTTTATCGGGGAATCGGCAGGTGAACCGATTATATCTACAATGCTGCAAAAATATGATATCAAGGCCAATATTCTTTACGGTAACATCGACCGGGTAAAGGATACCCCCTTTGGTAATCTTACCCTGGAATTAATGGGTTCACCAGCATTAATAAATGATGCTATGAGTTTCCTGCAGGAATACGGCCTGGAAGTCGAGGTATTAAATTATGCCGGAAATAATGGAGATTATTGATCTTAATTCTTTTTTAACTCCCTACCTGGGGCAGAATGCCTGGGTTCCCGGAGCGGTTCTTTTCGCCAGTTGGGAAACCATTTATATGGTCTTTTTATCAACCCTGGCCAGTTATCTAATTGGAATGCCGCTGGCTATTATCCTGGTTACCAGTGATGAAGGTCAGATCCTGGAAAATCCCCAGCTCAACAAGATACTGGGTTCTATTATAAATGCTGCCCGTTCCTTGCCCTTCATTATATTGCTGATTCTGGCCATTCCCTTTACCCGTTGGGTAGTAGGAACCTCCATCGGCACCGTAGCCTCCATCATTCCCCTCTCTCTGGCCGCTATTCCTTTTGTGGCCCGCCTGGTGGAAACTTCCTTGAAGGAAATCGATTGGGGATTGATCGAAGCTGCTTTATCCATGGGGGCCAGCAACTGGGAGATCATTCGCAAAGTGCTGATACCTGAAGCATTGCCTTCAATTATATTGGGAGTGGCTATCACCGCCATTAATTTGGTTGGTTATTCAGCTATGGCCGGAGTACTGGGAGGAGGTGGACTGGGCACCCTGGCATACTATCACGGTTACATGCGTTATCAAACCGCGATTATGTGGATTACGGTGGTCGTGCTTATCGTAATCGTCCAGGGAATTCAGGTGCTGGGCAACAAAGCGGCCAGTAACGTGATTAATAAAAGGAGGTAAACATAATGAAGAGAACCATCTCGCTGATACTTATTAGCTGTTTATTACTTTCTCTGGGATTGCTGGCCGGATGCACTCAAAAGCAGGCCGAGCAACCTGAAACCGCACCCGGACCCGCCACTGAAAAGACCGAAAAGCTAGTAGTGGGAGCCATCGGCGAACCTCACACGGCTATGCTTAATATGGTCAAGGATAAATTAGCCAAGGAAGGCGTAGAGCTGGAAGTCAAGGGCTTTACCGAGTATTCCCAGCTTAACCCGGCCCTCAAAGACAAACAGATTGACGCCAACTTCTTCCAGCACATTCCCTATCTTGAGGATTATAACAAGCAAACCAACTCCGACCTGACCTGGACGGTTAAAATTCATACCGAACCGATGCGTATTTATTCCCAGAAGATTGATAAACTGGACAAGCTGGCTGATGGAGCAACCGTCGGCATCCCCAATGATCCCTCCAACAGC
>JAQUXM010000036.1:0-1828 GCA_028692415.1 Syntrophomonadaceae bacterium
AAGCCTCTGGTTATCATTTCCATACCCTTGCTTAGTATCTCATAATCCTGGTTTTGCCGGGAGGCACTCAAAGCCCGGTCCAGATCATCAATAACCGGCAAAATTTTCTTGATCATGGGCAGCGTAGCAAACTTAATATATTCTTCCCGCTCCCGAGCGGTTCGTTTTTTTATATTGTCCATCTCCGCCAGGGTTCGCAGATAAAGATCATAGTTCTTCTTGGCCTCTTGTCTGAATTTCTCCACTTCCTGCTCCATACCGCCCATCTCTTCGGCTTCAGGGGCGGCAGCTTGCTGCTCCATCTCTGCCATTGCTTCCCCCTGTTCATCTTTATATTCGACCTGCTTTTCACTCATGAATTATTCCACCTCTATTCCCATATATCAATATTCTCGGCGTTGCCTGCTTCCTCTTTCATCTTGATGATGGTATTTATCCTTAAGATGGCTACCGCAACCTCACCAGCCGCCTTGAGCGCGTGCATTTTAACCAGTGCCGGGTCCACAATGCCATTTTTCATTACATCAATAAGCTTGCCTTTTTCGGCATCAAGGGTAAGCGAATCACTGCCATTTTTCCTTTGGGCTACGACTACATCCCCCAGCTTCTCCAGGGGATTAAAACCAGCATTGCTAACCAGGCAGGAGAAGGGCTTGATCAGGGCTTCCTTGACGCAAAGCACCCCAAACGAGGTCATACCTTCCACATCGTGAGCAACCTCTTCCATATGAGCGGCCAGCCATACTTCAATAGCCCCGCCGCCAGGCACCACTCCCCCCTGAACTGCGGCTTGCACTGCCGAAGCCGCATCACGGGCCATACGTTCCCGTTCGTCAACGACTTCCTCGGTTGAAGCACCGATCAATACGGTTGTCCAGTTTTCTCCCCGGCCATCTAAAACACAGGTATGCTCCAATTTTTCATCTACTTTTACCAAGCGGGCGCGGCCCAGATAGCTTTTTAAGGTTTCAGTATCGCGATTAAGCGTGTTGCGTTTGATTTTCTTGGCCCCACAGTGCTTGCACAATCTTTCTATTTCCCGCGAAGAAACTCTATGTAAAACCATGACCCCGGCTTCGGTAAAAATTTCTTCGGCAATATCGTCAATACCACGATCCACTACTACCATTTTCACCCCCAAGGCACAAATCTTGCGCAGGTTGGTTTCATACTTCTCGCGGACTTGTAAATAATACTGAAAACCGCTTTCATTCTTCAGGGCCTCGCGTTCAATTTCTTCGGGACCCAATGCGTCATCAACGACCAGAATAAATGGGTTTTCCAGGGATAACGGCATATCCTTGTTTACCGCTTGCTTGTTCAGCAGCACACCACGGAAAACCTGGCTGGACGATAATTCCCGGGCTACCACGGCATCAGCAAACTTATAGTCGCGGTCTTTGAGTTTCTGCACACCCACCAGTTGAGCCCCTTTGATAACCAGACGCGCCAGGTCTTTATGACCACGCCCGGCGATTTCAGCAATATTATAAAGGAGTTTATCCTCCAGTGAGTCTATGTTTCTGCTTTGTTGTTTAATCAGATTTATCGCTGCATTGATACCGATACTGATTCCTTCAATGACCCGGGTTACCGGCACTCCCTTTATAACCTGTTCGGCCCCCTCGGCAACCAGTGCCCCGGCAATAATCGTAGCGGTGGTGGTGCCATCTCCCACCTGGGACTGCTGTGCCCTGGCGGTGTTAATAATCATACGGGCCACCGGGTGTTTGACCTCCATCAGCTTGAGAATGGTTACCCCGTCGTTGCTGATGACCACATCACCAAATTTATCCACCATCATAATATCCAGTCCCTTGGGACCGAT
>JAQUXM010000036.1:1928-21920 GCA_028692415.1 Syntrophomonadaceae bacterium
AACCGTTTTTTGAACAGTTCCTCAATAAAATCGCGTACCGATTCGACGGTACCAGCAGCTTTCCAGTATTCCATGCGTACCGGCCCAATGACCCCTATTCTGCCCGTTTCGCCAAAGCTCTTATATCCAGCAAAAACCAGGCTCATCTCTTTAATATCTTCTATTTCATTCTCGCGCCCTATACGAATATCCACGCTTTCACCCACTGCTTCGGGGATGATGTTTTTCAAAGGGCCGTCTTCATCAAGAATGGTTAGAATGCGTTTCAGTTTATCCAGGTCTTTGAATTCGGGTTCGTTAAGTATATTAAGGGTCCCGCTGACCATAACCTTTTCATTTTTGGCGTTCTTAAGCAGGTTGTCAATGGCCTGTAAAGCGTTATCTATTACCTGCCGGCGCTGTTTAAGCGCATCCCGCAGCATCTGCAGGTCACTTCGTTTCATTTTATCCAGCTTCTTGCCGCCAAATATCTGATTAAAGGCCCGGGTAATCGCTTGTAATTCCTCAGCTTCCATAGATTCTGGAATGCTAATCTTACGGTGCATAATCAGACCCATATCAGTAACCACCAGCAACAGGGCTTTCCCTTGCTCTACCGGTATAATCTGCAGGTTTTTAAACTCATTGAATTTCACGATTGGCAGGATGACAAAAGATGCATAATTCGTAACCTGAGACAAAAAATGCGCAATTTCTTCGATAAGGTTATCCCGTTCTTGGAGATTTTCCTTATAGACATTTTGCAGTGATTCATATTCCTGCTCATCCAGGTTCTCTTTTTCCATCAAACAGTCGACATAATAACGAAAACCGGTCTGGGATGGAATTCTCCCGGCTGAAGTATGAGGCTGTTCCAGGTACCCCATTTCCTCAAGATCAGCCATTTCATTGCGCACCGTTGCGGCACTTATTTTCAAGCCGTGTTTTTTCACTACCGCACGGGAACCAACCGGTTCGGCAGTTTCAACATAATCTTTAATAATCGATTCAAGAATTAATCGTTTGCGTTCATCCAGTGTCATTCTCCAATCACCTGCCTGTTAGCACTCGCTCTTATTGAGTGCTAATTACTTATTAAAAAAATATCACCAGTCAATTTCTTTGTCAAGTATTGATATCAGGTGATAAACTGGCATAATACCTCATTAGACAGGAAATAGCCCTTTTTGGTAAGGCTTAATTGGCCGTTTCCCATTTTAAGCAGTCCTTTGCTAATCCCGGACTCTATAATACCGGAATATTCATGAGTTATATGCACATTAAATCTGTGCTCATACTTTTTCAAGTTTATTCCGCCGCACATTCTTAAACCAGTTATCATGGCATCGGCCAGCACTTCACGAGCCGACATGTTTTCCAATTCCTCAACCTGAAATCTCTGATTATTCACCAGGCATTTTATATATTCTGCCCAATCAGCCAGATTAATATATCTTCTATGATTGATATGACTTACCGCACCCGCACCTATACCTATATACTCACCAGCCTGCCAGTAATTAATGTTATGGCGGCATTCGCTTCCCGAAAGGCAAAAGTTGGATATCTCATAATGTTCAAATCCTTGCTCCTCCAGAAATTCCAGGGTTCTGTAATACATCGCAGCTTCAAGGTCATCATCCAACAATGTCAAACGACCTTGCTCTATATCTATAGTCATAGGGGTATTGGTTCCTGGCTGCAGCAGATAGGCTGAAATATGCTGCGGACGACATTCCACAGCTTCTTGCAAGTTGTTCTGCCAATCGTCCATGGTTTGTCCGGGTATCCCATAGATCATATCAATATTGAAGTTTTTTAGACCTGCTTTATGTAAAAGTTCAATACTTTCCTTAATCTCCTTGCTATTATGCACCCGGCCCAAAATTTTTAATTCCTGGTCAGAGAAACTCTGCACCCCTATAGATAATCGATTTACGCCAGCATTTATAATATGCTCAAGCCATGATAGCTCAAGCGTGGCCGGATTGGCTTCAATACTGATTTCAGCGTTATCGCCAAGTATAAAGCTTTTTTTCACGGCCCCGATTATCCTGCTTAACTGCTCCGCACTTAGCAGGCTGGGAGTCCCGCCACCCATATATATGCTGGCAATATGGGAAGGCCTAATCTCTTCAGCTTGCTGTTCAATCTCGATTAGCAGAGCATCTGTATAGCGTTCCAGCCACTCCCGCTGCAAAAGGGGTCGCGAATAAAAATCGCAATAGGAGCATTTTTTTAAGCAGAAAGGTATATGAATATACATTCCCCTGCTCATAGCAGCTGGCCCAGGTATAATTGACATTACAATGTGCTCCTTTGCATTTCCGGACGGATTTTTAGTCCTTTTCAATATCCATTACACTCATAAAGGCATCTTTGGGAACTTCAATGCGCCCGATTTGTTTCATGCGCTTCTTGCCTTCTTTCTGTTTCTCCAGGAGTTTCTTTTTGCGGGTGATGTCGCCTCCATAGCATTTCGCCAGTACGTCCTTGCGCATGGCTTTTATACTCTCCCGGGCAATAATCCGGTTGCCTATGGAAGCTTGAATCGCCACTTCATACATCTGGCGTGGGATTATCTTTCTCAGTTTTTGCACAATAGCGCGTGCCCGGTAATAAGCCTTGTCATTGTGGGCGATGAAACTCAAGGCATCAACTGCTTCTCCGTTCAGCAAAATATCCAGTTTGAGCAAATCAGAGACCTCATAGCCGCTTAATTCATAATCCAGTGACGCATAACCCTTGGTGCGGGATTTTAGTGAATCAAAGAAATCATATAAAATTTCCGACAGGGGTAGTTTGTAATTAATCATTATCCGGTGGGTGGTAAGATACTCCATGGTCAAAAAGCTGCCCCTTTTTTCCTGGCATAATTCCATAATAGTGCCTACATAATCATTGGGAACCATGATTGAGGCTTTGACATAAGGCTCCATGATGGTATCAATTTTCTGGGGTGCCGGCCAATGGGCCGGGTTTTGCACATATAATTCACTGCCATCGGTAAGCAATATTTTATACACTACACTGGGAGCAGTAGCCAGGAGACTCAGGTCATACTCCCGCTCTAATCTTTCCTTGACTATTTCCAGGTGCAGCAAGCCCAGGAAACCGCAACGGAAACCGAATCCTAAGGCATCAGAACTCTCCGGTTCATAAAACAGCGAGGCATCATTTAGCTTCAGGCGCTCCAGGGCTTCCCGCAGCCGGTCAAAATCGTTGTTTTCCAGGGGAAAGAGACCGCAATATACCATCGGCTTAACTTCCTGGTAGCCCGCCAGAGGTTTGGCCGCAGGCCGGGCCGCGCTGGTTATCGTATCACCGACCCGGGTGTCATTTACGTTTTTGATGCCCGCCGCCAGGTAGCCCACTTCCCCTGCTCCCAGGCTGTCCACCTCGGTCATATAAGGAGATATAACACCTATTTCAGCTACCTCATACTCTTTGCCGGTCACCATCATACGAATCATATCACCCCGGTTAATCCTCCCGGATACTACTCGTATATATGAAATTGCGCCCTTATAGGAATCGAAATAGGAATCAAAGATCAATGCCTGAAAAGGCCCGTTCTCATCCCCGTGCGGAGCAGGCACCCGGGCAACGATCGCCTCCAGCACATCCTCCACCCCGGTTCCCAGTTTGGCGGATATAGCTATAATCTCTTCTTTATCAATCCCCAGTACATCTTCCATTTCCTGTTTAACTTCTTCCGGCTCGGCACCGGGCAGGTCTATCTTGTTTACCACCCCGATTATTTCCAGGTTTAAATCCATCGCCATATAAACATTGGCCAGAGTCTGGGCTTCAATCCCCTGTGAAGCATCCACCACCAGCAAGGCTCCTTCGCAGGCCGCCAGGCTCCGAGATACTTCATAGGAAAAGTCCACATGCCCGGGGGTATCAATAAAATTAACAATGTAATCCTGACCATCTCTGGACTTATAGTTCAACCTGACCGGCTGCAGCTTGATGGTAATGCCTTTTTCGCGTTCCAGATCCATCTTGTCCAGGAACTGCTCCTTCATTTCCCTTTCACTCAAGGCACCGGTGATCTGCAGCAAACGATCGGCCAATGTAGATTTTCCGTGATCTATATGAGCTATGATACTGAAATTCCTAATTTTGTCCTGCAAATTAAAACCCTCCAGGAATTATAATACGCTTGGGTATGATCATTGTTTAAGCATTGGAAGAAACTGCGGAGCAGTTTCAACACACCGCTGCAACGAAGCGGGGGACATCTTTTTCGCTTCGTTATAGATTATACCTGATCGTTGCCAAGCGTTCAATTGCTTGCATTTTCCGCCATCTTAAGCGGCGGAGCGTAATTTTTTTCTCAGCATCCCCAGCACCAGTTCGCTTTCTTCCAGTTTAAACAGATATACAATCATTCCATACACAATTACCCCGGATATCGCCCCTATACTTACCCCTATAAGAAGATTGATTTTATTGCTAAAAGCCAGCAGATTGAAGAAATATGCGGTTACCTCCCGAACCGAGATAAACATCAATAAGGATGCTCCCAGAGAAATAGTAAAACTCTTCACTATCTTGGAAATGCCAATCTTGCCCAGCTTCCACCTGAGTATAATAAGCAGAAATATCAGACTCAATATTCCCGCCAACGAATAGGACAGGGCTAATCCCACATGACCCATTGTCCCCACCAGTTTAAGGGACAGCAAAATATTAAAGGCAATCGTAATCATTGCTGCTAAAACCGGGCTTATGGTGTCTTTGAGCGCATAAAAACTCCGGTTCAAAACTTGCAGGGCTGAATAAGCAAACATTCCCAAACAATAATACCGCAAGGCTTCATTGGTAACCAACACGGCATTACTGGTAAATTCCCCCTGCTCGAACAACAGTCGTATCAAAGGATCACCAATCGCTATCAAACCCAAAGAAGCAGGAATAGTGAGCAGGAACACCGCTCTAATCCCCAAGGAACTGCTGCGTTTAAACATCTCCATCTCCCCCCGGGCGCTCAAAGCAGTTAGGGTTGGGAAAATAGCCACCCCAATTGAAACCGCAAATATACCCAGGGGCAGGTTCATGACCCGCTGAGCCAGAGCCAGGGCACTTACGGTTCCGGGCGCCAGACCGGAAGCCAGGTTCTGGGTTACAAAAAGGCTTAGTTGCACAGCACCCAGCCCAGCCAAAACCGGTATCATAAGCATCATAATCTGCTTGAAGCCCTCATCCCGGTAATCAAAGCAAAAATAATACTTCATCCCTACCCTTCGTAAAGCAGGAATTTGCACCAGAAAATTTACAACCGCTCCCAGGACCACCCCGTAAGAAAATGCCGCAATTCCCAGCTGATCTACCAGAGCCAGACCCACTCCGATAATTGCTACATTATAAAGCAGGCTGCCCAGTGCTGGAGCAAAAAAATGGTGATGGGAGTTTAATACCCCCATAGCCAACCCATTAAGGGCCATAAAAAAAGTCTGCACAAACATAATATGCGTAAGATGAACCGCCAGACTATTATAGGGTTCAGGTATTCCCGGTACCAAAATATTAATCAAAGGGCGGGTATTGAGATAGGCAACGACTATCAAAATGATCAAGGTTACAAGCGTATAGTTTAATACGATACTGGCCGAGCGCCAGCCTTCTTCATCCCGGCCGGTAGCAATATAAGCGGAGAATACCGGAATGAGCGCAGCACTAAGTGCTCCCCCCACCAGCAGCATATAAATAAAGTCCGGAATAGAAAAAGCCGCCCGGTAGGCGTCAGTCATATAATTTTGTCCGAATGCAGTATAAAGGGCTACTTCACGCCCGTAGCCCAGAATTCTGGACAGAATAACCGTAATCATCAGGAGCACGGCTGCTCTGGCCATATGTTTGGTGTTTTCACTCAAATCTTTTCATCTCCAACTGCCAACAATAAAATCAAACATTCATCAACGGCAGGGGCATTCCACCATGGGGACATTCCCCTTCAGGGGTGTGTCCCCGTTCCTTATAAGGGGTGTGTCCCCGTTCCTTAAACAATCGCTATAAATATCTTCCAGATTCTTAAAAGATATTCTTGCGATTGCCCGCCCAGCTTCTCAAGTTCGGCAGCTATCTCTCTTTCTTCATCGCGAAGTTTTTCAACCTTATAAACATAGTCCTTGGAAAGTACCTTCAGCTCGATCGCATCGTTATTAAAGCTTACCCCAATGACTTGTCCCCGGTTTTCATTAGTTAGGCGGCTTATGCCCTGATTACTGACATTCAGGCCCATCATCACCAAGCTTGCAAGTACCATAACCAGCAGCAGCTGGTAAGCCCTGGTCATATTCTAAACTTCCTCCTTCAACACTTCTAACAGCACATCAGCAAACAATTCTCCTGCATATCTGGCTTCAGCAAACGAGTTAAGGTCACTGCCGAATTCCAAAAGCAGGCTCCCGGGAAAAAACTCCTGGTTATAGGTTCCTGCTTTAGTTCTTACGCCTTTCATTAACCCCGGATACATCTTTTCCGCCTGGGAATACATCTTTTCCGCAAATCTAAGGTTTTCCTGCCAGTTGGGATGCGGTTTGCGTTCATTGGTACCAACAATAATCAGAATCCGGGCACTTTTTTTGCCCTCTATTTCCACAGTTTCCCCGGTTGTCTGACCAGGTACACTGTCCCGGTGAATATCAAAAAGTGCCAGGAGGTTTTGTTTGGATTTTATTATTTCATTAACGGTTTCCCGTGATCTGGTATAGCTATTATTATAGTCGGGATAATCATGCAAAGTGTTCACAAAACCCGAATCCAAGCCCCTGCTTTTCAGGTGGCTGCAAATATTAACCGCCACATTGTTTACCAGTCCCGCCTGTCCTTCACAGCGGGCCTGACCACTATCCGGAATATAAGATTCCGCTGCATGAGTACAATAAAATACTACTCTGTATCCCTGGAAAATGCTACTATAATCAACCTTCTTATTTTGCTTTTCTTCCTGCAATTCAGCTAGCGATACTTCCGGTTCCTCTTGCTTATCTCCTTCGCTATCGGTAATTATAATTTCACCCGGACCGTTGGCCAATGCTTGTATATTCGAAACCATTAGTGCTTCCGGGAAATCATTTTCGAAATAGTTATTGGATAATAGTTCTGTACTTTTCTCTCCGGCCAGAACCACATTAACACTTTCAAATAATGCCAAGGCCCCATTCTTATCAATATTTATGCGAGAAAAAGGCAATAATATATCGTGAACTTTTAAGTCGGGCAGCCTTTGCAGGTAATCACTGCTTAACTCAACACTTACTCCGGTTACCAGAATAAATATAAATAATTGTAATAAAACAATGCTTCTTAAAAATGACAAAAAATACTTGCGCACCCTGTCCACCTCACTGCCAATTTAATTATATCTATGCCGTTAACAAGTGGATAGAACTACTATTTGACAGGGCTTAAGGCTAGGATTATTTTATGCAGTCAACAAAATGCTATCCTTTTTATTGCATTTTGCAGTTGGTAATGCTATAGTATCTCTGTTAGTCATGAAATTATAAGGAGGTGAAAATGTGGCCAAGAGTAAAACTCCAGCCAAAAGAGCCAGAAAAGCAGAAGAAAATCGTATAAGAAACAAGGCTTATAAGAGCAGGTTAAAAACGTCGGTAAAGAAATATGAAGCATCGTTAAAAGCGGAGGATGTGGAAACAGCCGGCCAGAAATTGCTGCAAGTAACCTCCCTTATAGATAGAAGCATCGGCAAAGGTATTCTGCACAAGAATACGGCAGCCCGCAAAAAATCAGCACTAGCTAAAAAGCTAAACGCTCTAAACTAGAAAAAATATCTAAAATAGACCTGAACGAGCAGGTCTATTTTTATTTATTGACCCATGGCCAAGTGAAGATCAGGCATGATCAAAACCCGTTCAATCGACCTACCCAAGTACGATCGAACGGGTTTTTGTTAAGCGCGGTTTTCGATAAATAACCGCTGCGATTAGCTTTTGTAACCGACCTGCGCAAGGTTTTATTTTTTTGTGCATATTTCTACCAGCAGGGTCTCCATTATAATTTTTTCATCCTGGCCAGTGCTTTTAAAACTGATGTCGGCCTGTAAAAAAGAACTAAACAGATCCTGAATTTCGTCCCAGCTAAAATACTTCGTATACTCGGTCATTTTACGAACACTAAACTCTTTCAGCCCCGTCTTCTCCACTATTTCAAGTTTATTACAGCTCTGCTCCTGGTAGTATTTCACCTTCCCCAGAGTAATAAACTGCCGTACAATCATATACAGAAAGAATATGGGATGTTCACCCTGGATAATCAGTTGGTTGTAGGCGGCAAACGATGCTCTCAGATTCCTGGCCAATAAAGCATCGGTCAGTTTGAATATCTTGATTTCTTCTTCATTATCCAATTCCCCGGCGACATCAGCCTCGCTTATGAGGCTGTTATCTTCACCAGTCAGGCAAATTTTTTCAATCAGGTTTTGCAGATAATACATGTCCTGCCCGCTCCGGGCCAGCATGTTTATAGCAGCAGGTTTTATTCCCCGTTTTCGGGTATCAAACTCCTCTTTGATCCAGTTGCTCAGATACTGGCTGTTGGCTGCCTTCAAATTAATGACCGTCGCTTCCTTGTCAAGCAGTTTAACCAGGGTATTGCTGGTATTGTGTTCACTGGCCGTAAAGATTAAAATCTGCCCTTCATGTTCATGCTGCAGGTAATCACGAATTACTTTTTCCATATCGCCGCTTTTGGAGACTTTGCGTTTGGCCTTTCCCAGCCATGATGGTCTTTTAACAATCAATATCCGCTGCAAAGCAAAAAGCGAGTTGGATTCAAGAATCTCCAGTAATTCCAGCGGACTTGATTCATCGCCGTCAACATAAGTAAGCTCTGGCTCTTCTCCACTCTGCTGTTTAAGTCCGGTTACAATTTTTTTAATCTCAGCATCTATCAGAAAGGCTTCCTCACCCCAGATATAATAAATATTATTCTTCGCCATTTAAGCATTCCTCCGGAAACATTACTCTAACATACAACTGTACGGTTTACACCGTAATCGGAAAACCTTTCATTTCCTGCGAAGGACTAAGTTGTACACCCTTCGGGCATTCATACAACAGCCATAGCTGAGCATAAATGTGAGACTAAAAGTTTCTACCCCTCACCCCTAACACCTGACCTTATTATATTTTAATACATTCAGGGCCAGCCTCCAATTTTATTAATTATTTCATTGCATTTACCAGTTTATTGGATTTACCAACGAAGCCAGGCCAGCAATCTTTTATAACTTCGAGTTACCGGTAAAAGGATAATAGCTGCTCGGCTCTTTTGCAGCTGTAAATCCTGCCACAGGCTTAGCAAGAAAAACATGGCCAGCACCGCCGATAATAATTCCGAGAGTGAGAATACCAGCCATACCCCATTAAGTCCCCAATAAGCGGGAATGACCAGCAGAGGAAGTAAAAACAGGACAAGTTGCCGGATTAGCGACAGGCACATCGCTGCCACTGCCTTCCCCAATGCTTGAAGAATTGCGGAAATAATGAATACTGGTCCCATTAAGGGCAGGAAAAGCGTGGACCAACGCATACAGTTGGCTCCCGCCGTTAATAGCTCCGGATCTGATGAAAAAAAGGACATTATCCACCAGGGATACTTTTGCATTATAAACCAGGCTGCGGCCAAAGCCAGCAAGGAAAATACCGCCGCCTTGACTATGCTTTCCTTCACCCGGTCAAATTTACGAGCTCCATAGGCAAAACCAACGATAGGCATAATTGCTTGAGTCAGACCGAAAACTGGCATATACGCCAGTGAGCGCACCCGTAAAAATATGCCCAAAACCGCTAAAGCCTGGCAGCCATATCCAGCCAATACCTTATTTAGAACCAGCATAAGCAGAACCCCGACGATTTCCGTAAGCATAGCCGGCAAGCCTACTCTGCCAATTCCCGCTAACACGGTAATGCGGGGGCGGAAATTTTTAATTGACCAGCTCAACAGATCCCGCTTTCTGAGAATGGTCCCCAAGATAAAAAAGCTGCTTATGAGCTGGGCAAGTACCGTTGCCAGTGCAGCCCCATTCAAACCTTGTCCTTCGATAAATCCCCAGCCAAAAATGAAAATCGGATCCAGAATAACATTTAGTAAAATGCTTAGAAGAGCAAACAATATAGGGGAGACGGTATTTCCTTCACCTTGCATAATACTGCCGGTTATGATGGGGATAAAGGTAAATATGGACCCTAAAAGGATTATATGCAAGTATTCCCGGCACAATCGGAAGGTCTCTGCCGTACAACCGGATATCAGCAAAAAATTGTCGACATAATTGCTGCCGGCAAGCATAAAAAGCAAGCCGTAAATTATACTTAGTAACAGACCGTGCCAGGCTGCATTATCTGCATATTTAACATCCCCGCTGCCCAGCGTCCGAGATATTAAGGAGGTCAGGCCTACTCCGGTGGAGGCAGCAACGGAACTTATCAGGATTTGCGCTGGCATAGACAGCGTTATAGCCGCTAGCGGGGCAGCACCCAGACGGGCGATGAAGATACTATCCACCAGACCCAGCAAACAGTAAACGATCATTCCCATACCAGCCGGTAAAGATAATTCTATCAGCAGCCGGCCAACTCTCCGCTGCAGCATAGTATCCGTTTTAATACCCCAGCCCCCCAGTCACGTCTGTGTTTAAGACTATGAATGAAAGCGACTTAATATTATGGTTTAATGAATTAAGAGAAAGGATGATTAGGATGTCCATACTGATAAAAAACGGAACCATTGTTACGATGAATGCCAGGCGGGAAATAGTACGGGGGGACCTATTAATAGAAGAAGATCGCATAAGCCAAATCGGCGAAATTAGTGGAGCTCAAGCTTCCGAGCTGATCGATGCGCGGAACAAGCTGGTCATCCCGGGGCTGATCCAAAGCCATATTCACCTCTGCCAGGTTTTGTTCCGGGGGATGGCGGATGACCTGGAACTGCTGGATTGGCTGAAGCTGCGCATCTGGCCCCTGGAATCATCGCATGATGCGGAGTCACTATATTATTCCGCGCTGCTGGGCTGCAGTGAACTGCTGCGCGGCGGCATCACTTCGGTAATAGATATGGCAACGGTAAGACACAGCAGTTCAGTTTTTGAGGCCGTCAGGCTGGCCGGGATTCGCTATCTGGGCGGCAAATGCCTGATGGACCACGGAACCGGAGTGCCACCTGAAATGATTGACACTAGTGAAGCTGCGCTAAATGAAAGCCTGGAATTGATAAGCAAGTGGCATGGCCAGGAGAACGGCCGTATTAATTACGCCTTCTGCCCGCGTTTTGCGGTCTCCTGCAGCGATCAACTGCTGAGAGAAGTAAGCAAGCTTTCTCAGCAATATAATATTGCCGTGCATACCCATGCTTCAGAAAACCGAAGCGAAGTTGAACTGGTGAAAAAAGAACGAGGGCTGCCCAATGTTAAATATCTGGACAGCCTGGGGCTATGTAATGAAAAGCTGATCCTGGCCCACTGCATACACCTGGATCAAGAGGAAATCAATATTCTGGCAGCCAGCCGGACCAATATCGTTCATTGCCCTTCCGCCAATCTTAAGCTGGCTTCCGGGATAGCCCCCATCCCGCCTTTACTTGAGCTTGGAAGTAGCATTTCGCTGGGATCTGATGGGGCTCCCTGCAACAATAATCTGAGCATGTTCATGGAAATGCGTCTGGGCGCCCTTATCCATAAACCCTTCCATGGACCAATCAGCATGCCTGCACCCCTGGTTTTTGAAATGGCCACCCTGGGTGGAGCCCGCGCTATGGGCAGGGAAGATGAAATCGGGAGTCTGGAGATTGGCAAGAAGGCTGATCTGGCTATTGTAGATTTGGATAACTGGCACAACCGCCCGCTGGGTGCCGCCAGTGTTTATACCCAGCTCGTCTACCAGGCCCAGGCTGCCGATGTCTACGCGACTATTGTTAATGGCCGGCTCTTGATGCTTAATGGGCAAATCCTCTCCATGGATGCGGAGGAAGTAAAGCAGCAAAGCGAAGTATCCCTTAAGCGGGTCCGCAGTCGGGCCGGATTGCTTTAGTTCATAGTAGGGGTAGCTGGCATCCGCAAACTACCCCTTTTTTTTGATTGGCTCAACCTAAATCCTTCATCTCTTATTTCTGCAAACTCTCGTCTTTCCTATTTATTCAAATTGCCAACCTTGTCTTTTAGCTCTTTAGCTTTTACTTCAACCTTGTCCTTCAATTCATCAGCCTTGTCTTGCAACACCAGAGCCTTTTCTTCCGCCTTGTCCTTGAGATTTTCCGCCTTGTCTTTCAGCTCTTTGGCTTTCACCTCAGTCTTATCCATCAGATCCTCGGCCTTCTCTTCGACCTTATCTTTAAAACCTTCCGCCTTGTCTATCAATTCTTCCGTTTTTTTCCTGGTTTCATCGAGCGTTTCCTTCGCTGAGTCCAGTACCTTGCCAAGGCTATCCTTCCAATTTGCCATTACCAAAACCTCCTTTGTCAAATATTATTTCACTATCGATAATTAAGCTATTTTCATTATAACCGGCTCCTAAATACAAGTGGTTAAAAATCTGCGAAGGTATAAGCATATGCTATTGGGTAAAGGTTTTACCTGCGGGAATCATCGTGTGGGCAGCACCTCTATGCTTTCCCCATCGCTCTTTATCCTAATAGCTCCATCCAAATCAGTGCGAAACACCTTTATATCTTGCTTATCCAAGCTTTGCAAAACATCAGGATGAGGATGGCCGAAGTTGTTGTTGGCACCAACTGAAATAAGCGCCAAGCTTGGCTTGCTTTTATCATAAAATTCTGGCAGCAACGAGCCTTTGCTGCCATGGTGCGGCACCTTTACAATCGTACTGGGCTTAACTTGTTTTCCTTGGAGTAAAGTCTGGAGCCCCTCCTTTTCGATGTCCCCAGGCAATAGCAAGGAAAAATCTTTGTAAGCAATCCGCAAGACCAGCGAGCGGTTGTTATAATTCTCGCCTTTAGTTTTTTTATCCGGATAAAGCACCTTCACCAACCAATCTTTTTCTATCCCTAGCTGCTGGCCGCTGGACAGCTTCAGTAAAGTAATATCTCGTTCATGGGCCAGCTTTTTCAGTACTTCATATTCTGGCGCTGCTTCCAGGCAAGCAGGAATGGCCAAATACTCAACCGGCATTTCCTTTGCCACCTTTTCCAGACCCTGCAGGTGGTCCAAATCGGGATGGCTGTTTACAATCATATATAGTTCCCGAATACCGCGGCGATGAAGATAAGGCAAAACCTTGCTGGAACCAGGATCGAAAAACGCGCTGCCTCCCCCATCTACAAGTATGAATTTGCCAGCCGGGCTTTTAAGCAGCACACTGTCTCCCTGACCAACATCAATCATCACCACCTCCATGGAACCGCGGTCATATATCCAGGCCGGCAGCAGAATAATCATGAAGAAAACACTGATTAAGACCAGCCCCGATAATAAATAAGGCTTTTGGCCGTCAGAACCCCATTGTTTTATCACCAAGCCCAAGCCTGCATAATAGGCAGCTATTAACAAAATGGCTGGCGTCGCAACCCAGATATAGGCTCCCGGCATCATCATAACCAGCTTGTTTAGAGCAAGAATCAATTCTATAAACAAGCCGGCCATATACAGACATCCGATAGCCAGCCAGACTCCACCACCAGCCAGCATCATAGCCAAAAAGCCTAGTATAACAACACCGGCGGACAACCAGGTAGTTAATAGGTTGCTAATCAAGGCTAAAGGGCTTAAGAGATTAAAATAATAAGCAATCAGGGGAATAACTGCAACTTGGGCACAGAGGGAAACCAGCATCAGATCCCATATCATATTTTTATATTGAATTTCTGCTTTGATTAAGGGGTACAGGTAAACCAAGCCCCAGGTTGCCATAAAGGTAAGTTGAAACGAAATCATAAAAAGGGCATAGGGGTCCAGGATAAGTATTATACAGCCGGCCAGCCCCAGGCTGTTTAGCAATTGCTGCTCACGCCCCATATAATGGGCAAACAAACCCAGGCCGGCCATAATCACCGCCCTTATAACCGGAACCGGCCAGGATACCAAACTTCCATATAGAAACATTAGAATAAGACAAGAGAAAAATTTGTATCGGGGGGACAGGTTTAAAAGCGAAGTCAGCCAGGCACAAAGCAGCACTAGAAAGCCGACATGCAATCCAGAAACTGAAAAAACGTGAACAATTCCAGTTTTCTGAAAATCCTTGTACTGTTCAGGATCAATATCATCTACCTTGCCCAGCAGCATACCCCGCAAAATAGCGGCTTCCTGATCAGGCAAGACATCTTTGATTAGTCTTTCGTAATCCTTATTGAATGAATTAATCCATTTTTGAGCAAGGCCCGGAGGAGAAAGAATCTTCAAATCAGAATTATTCTTCACAATGCAAAGATAGTAAATATGCTGGTAGGAAAGGTAGCGGGGGTAATCGAACTCGCCTGGATTCCCGGGGGGTACCGGGAGCTTTAAGGCTCCCCTTATCTGAACTTTATCCCCCTTTTGCAGATCGATTTTGAAATAACAGCTTACCTGTAATCTTCGCTCTTCATCATTCGGGCTGTCGTTCAGCATAATAAAGCGGGTTTTCTGCCCATCATAAGCAGGAATATTTAAAATCTGCCCGGTTATTACAGCACTACCCTGAGCTTGGAGTGCCGAAGGCACCGGGTCGCTGACCGCCATAAAATACAATATCCCGGCAGCCATTACAATAATACCGGTTAATGCTTGCCGGGAATAGTTCTTATGATATAGAACAATTAAGGCTAACAATAATAATAACAGCGAGAGCATAAGCCAGTAATTATTATGGGCCAGGTAAATCCCCGCGGCCAGAAATATAAAAACCTCAAACCAGGAGTTGATCATGCTTCTGCCTGCCTTATCCAAAGGACTATTATGAAATATCCTTGCTTCACCTTACACAAATCATATCCTTGAAAGCTGCAAATTTCTTATCCCCGATGCCGCTGACATTCTTAATGTCCTCAATCTGCTTAAAATCCCCGTTGCTATTGCGATAATCTATAATGCGCTGAGCCAAAGACGGCCCGATTCCCGGCAGGCGCTCATCCAACTCTTGAATACTGGCCCGGTTGATATTCAACTTGCCTCCCGCCACAGCACCAGAGGTCGAACTCTTGGCCGGTGTGGTTATTCCGCCTTTGCTGCTTGGTGCAGCACTGTTTTCGATATTCTCACCCACCGCCGTTACCAGAATGCTTTCACCGTCTGCCAATTCACGTGCCATATCCAAGTATTTTATCTCCGCACTATCTTTAGGCTCCGCCATCTCAATCGCTTCATACAGGCGTGCTCCCACCGGCAGTCGATATACACCTGGTCTTGTGACTTCCCCGCAAACATAGACCTGGATAATCTCCTCGTCAATCGCCTGGGAACTTTCACTGGGGCTTTTTTCGCTGTTATCTTCGTCATTTATTACGAGCTTGGCTTCTTGATCCCGGCCTTTAAAATCAGCATACTTTACACCAGCCGCAAAGACCGCAATTATTAAAAATATAGCCCCGGCTATTAGATAACGCCGGTCCAAATTCTCCATAGAGCCTTCACCTCACTGGTATTATTCGCCGTTATTTGTAAATTTCCTCCACATTATTCGTATTTTTGCATGCCTGAATAACAAATTCCTCATTTAGCATGATTTTCGGAAGGATAATTTTTATTGCATATAGAATAAACTAAAATAGTTATGCATCTTGACAAATAATGCAAATCCACCGGTTTGCTAGTAGAGGAGGATAAGAATGGATGTAGCAGCTTTAGCCAAGTTGGGTGGAGTGAAAAAATATGGTATTGATGAGCTGTTTTTCAATGCCGGGGATCCGGGACATGAAATGTATATCATTCTCAGGGGTCGAGTTGGTGTATATCTCAATTCTATAGATGGCTTTCCAATTATGGTAGCAACCTTGGGACCTGGGGATTTCTTTGGTGAAATGTCGCTGCTGGAGGGCATGCCGCGCAGTGCCACTATAGGAGCTATTGAAGATACGATTGTTCTTATAATAAATGAAAACAACTTTGAACAGGTTATTGCCCAACAGCCAGGACTTGCCTATCGCATCATGAAAGGCATAAGCGGCCGCTTGCGCCAGCAAAATGACGAAATCAAACAGCTCAAACAGGGAGCCGCGGTACAAACCAGAACCACCTCACCGACTGCGGCTGCGAGTCCTGCTCCAGCCGGTGCGGAAAAAGCCAGTCCACCCCCGGTTTTGGATGCCACTCTTTTCCCGCCCGGACACAAAAGCTATCAGCTTGATGCAGCGGCCACCGATGATGTCCTGCTCTTTGACCGGGATGTGGAATGTCCGGTCTGCGAGCAAAAATTCAAGGTTAAAAACGTTCGTTCATCCAAGCTTAGACTGGATAAAGTTGATAACGATCTCCGCCAGCGCTTTGTGGATTTCGAGCCCCTCTATTATATGGTCTGGAACTGCCCCAATTGTTTTTACTCCAATTTTAACTTTGAATTCAAACAGGTCCTGGAAGCCAATAAAAAGCTTATTATCGAAAAAAGTAAAACGCTTAAAGGAAAGTTCAACCTGCAATTCAGCAGTCCGCGTAAAATTGATGAAGTATTTCTAACTTACTATTTGATGCTGCAAACCTTTCAGGTAGGCAAACAGGACCCCTCCAATGCAGCCAAGGTTTGGCTCCGGCTTTCCTGGCTATATAATGACGTTAATGATGAGGAAATGTACCGTTTTTCATCCCAGAAAGCCCTGGACTTATTTAAGGATTCATTCTTCAACGCCCGGCGTGACACCTCGGTGGAGCAGGACCAGCGAATGTCACTGCTGCTGGGCGAGCTTAGCCTGCGGGTAGGGGAAAAGGTGGAAGCGCTCAAATTCTACCGCGGCGCCATTGCCCGCAAGGGTGGCAACGCCACCATAAATCGGCAAGCTGAGGACCGGATCAGGGAATTAAAAGCCACCATGCAAGAACCGGAAGAAGAAAGCGAGGAAAGTGAAGAAAGCAAATAGATAATTATTTGCCCTATTAGAAACTAAAAAGATAAGGAGCAGCGATTCTGCTCCTTATCTTTTTTATCACTATACTTTCTCTAAAGCAGCCTAGGATTTTGGTTCATAACTGGCACAAAGGCTTTCTTCCCCCGCGTCACCACTATGGACACTGTTATGAGGAGCTACCTGAATCGCTTCCAATGAGCAATAAGAATCGTCTTTGTTGTATTTACAGCTCATAACATTACAATTAATGAATTGTGATCCTTTGATGTCCACCAAAGTATCCCTCCTTATTTTTTTATACATCCTATTTTGTTCTTTTTCATCAGTTTTTATCTATGAAAAAGCCTTGAACAAAAAACATGCAAAACGCTTTAAGTCTTTTTGTTGACTTCGCTCGATTATTATCATATAATTCTTAATGTTAACTCAATAGCTAAAAGCTTGGAACCGGAGTAGTAAACCGCAAATAACAGAGAGTCGCCGGGTGGTGCGAGGCGATAAAGCAGTTGAACTCGCCGGGGAGCTTTACAGGTGATAGGTAGCCTGTGACGGAAAATCCCGTTATGATTTTAAGTGAACAATGACGTGGGGCTATGGCGCAGTTGGGAGCGCGCTTGAATGGCATTCAAGAGGCCGTGGGTTCGAATCCCACTAGCTCCACCATTATTTTGTTAATGAGGGTGGTACCGCGGGAAATAGCTCTCGTCCCTAACCGGGATGGGGGTTTTTTGTTTTTTCTGATTAATGTATGAAGGAGGCAGTTATGGATATTAAGTATGATTTCAAATCCATCGAGCAAAAGTGGCAAGATTACTGGGAGAGCAATAAATGCTACCAGGTGTTTGAGGACCCGGATAAACCGAAATACTATGACCTGGAGATGTTCCCTTATCCTTCCGGCAACCTGCATATGGGGCATGTACGCAACTATGCCATTGGCGATGTTATAGCCCGCTTTAAAAAGATGAACGGGTTTAATGTCCTGCATCCCATGGGATGGGATGCTTTCGGGCTGCCTGCAGAAAATGCCGCCATTAAAAATGCTATCCATCCTGCCAAATGGACTTACTCAAATATTGACAATATGAAAAAGCAGCTTAAAACCTTGGGTATCAGCTACGATTGGGACCGGGAATTGGCAACCTGCAAACCCGACTACTATAAATTCACTCAATGGATGTTTTTAAAACTGTATGAGAAGGGACTGGCCTATAAGAAAAATTCGGCGGTTAACTGGTGTCCTTCCTGCCAAACGGTGTTAGCCAACGAGCAGGTGGTGGACGGTGCCTGTGAACGCTGTGAAAGCATTATTGAAAAGAAAAAACTGGAGCAGTGGTTTTTTAAGATTACTGATTACGCCCAGCGGCTTTTGGATGACCTGGAAATACTGCCGGGATGGCCGGAAAAAGTGAAGACCATGCAGAAGAACTGGATCGGGCGCAGTGAAGGCTGCGAATTCTCGCTGGCCATTGAGAACAGTGATGAGAGCTTAAGTGTTTTCACCACCCGCCCTGACACTGTATTCGGTGTTACTTATATGGTGCTGGCACCGGAGCACCCATTGGTGGAAAAAATATCGCATGACTACAACAGCATTCGCGATTTTGTCAATAAAATGAAAGGTTTGAGCGATATTGCACGCACCTCAAGCGAGGCCGAAAAGGAAGGGGTTTTTACCGGCGCCTATGCCATAAACCCCATGAACGGTGAGAAAATCCCGATCTGGATCGCCAATTATGTGCTCATGGACTATGGCACCGGTGCCATCATGGCGGTTCCTGCGCATGACCAGCGTGACTTCGATTTTGCCAGGAAATATAACATTCCCATCCGGGTGGTGATTAAAGGTGAAGACTCCCCTATGGATGCCTCCCTGCTTAACGAGGCCTATGTCGAGGATGGGCTGATGGTAAACTCCGGAGCATTCGACGGCCTGACGGTAAGCGAAGGGCAAAAAGCGCTTATTAAATACATGGAAGAAAAAGCTATCGGCAAAGGCACGGTCAACTTCCGCCTGCGCGATTGGTTGATATCCCGGCAGCGCTACTGGGGTGCGCCCATACCCATGGTTTATTGTGAAAAATGCGGACCGGTTGCCATCCCCGAGGCTGATTTGCCGGTGCTGCTGCCCGAAGATGTTGAATTCAAACCTTATGGTGAATCACCCTTAAGCTATGTCGAAAGCTTTTACCGCGCTTCCTGTCCTTGTTGCGGTGGGGAAGCACGGCGTGAAACCGACACCATGGACACATTTGTTTGTTCATCATGGTATTTTGATCGTTTTTGCAGTCCTCATGAAGGAGTGCTGCCTTTCAGCAAGGAAGCTATAGATTACTGGATGCCGGTCGATCAATATATAGGCGGGGTGGAGCATGCCATCTTGCACCTGATGTATGCCCGCTTCTTCACCAAGTTTCTTTACGATATAGATATGTTGTCCTGCCAGGAACCCTTTACCCGCCTGCTTACTCAGGGTATGGTCTTAAAGGACAATTCCAAAATGTCCAAATCCAAAGGCAATGTAGTCAGCCCCGAGGATATTATCGCTACCTACGGTGCTGATACAGCACGCTTATTTATATTGTTCGCCTCCCCTCCGGAAAGAGATCTGGAATGGAGTGACCAGGGCGTAGAAGGTTCTTACCGTTTCTTAAATCGCGTCTGGCGTTTGGTGCTGGAGTATTCGGAAACAGTTAAAAAAGGCGATATGGGCGGCAGCCTTGAAAACCTGAATACCGACAGCAAAAACCTTCGTTTCAAGACCCATGCTACAATCAAAAAGGTGAGTGAAGATATCGAGGATCGCTTTAATTTTAATACCGCTATCAGTGCGATCATGGAGCTTTCCAATACCCTGAGCAGCTACCGCAGTATTAAAAACCCAAACATACCGGTTGTTAAAGAAGCGATAAACATGCTGCTCCTGCTTTTAAGCCCTTTTTCGCCGCATATCTGTGAGGAATTGTGGCAGTTGACAGGCAATGAAGGCAG
>JAQUXM010000036.1:22020-23329 GCA_028692415.1 Syntrophomonadaceae bacterium
CTTTCCTGCTGGCGGAAAACATGGAGGATGGTTGAGCCATAATCCATTACCCCCCAGAGCCCTTCTTCGTGCCCTTCCTTACGAATTGGCATGACGCCGTGTTCTTCGAGCTTTTCTTCAACGTGTTCCACAATGCTCTTGACCTGCACCGCGCTACGCCCGCTGGCAATAACGAAATAATCAGCAATAATAGTTAAATCACTTACATTTAAAATAATCAAATCACTGGCCTTTTCATCCAAACAGGCATCTGCCACCAGTTGCACCAATTTGTCATGATCTATCAACAAGAAACCTCCTTTACCGTTTTCAGAAAATAATTCCATACTTCAATGCTGCGGGGATGCAGAATTCGCTTCGCATCCAAACAGTATTTTATTGTAGATTCTATGCCAAATAACATGGCTTCGTCAAGTTCGCGAAAAGCCAGGCAACTCAACCTCTGCATTCCAGGATAATCGCGTCCCGGTTCAATCATATCCGCCAGGTAAATAATCTTGTCCAACTCAGTCATTCCGATTGCCCCCAGGGTATGATATCTGATGGCTTGCATGATCTCTTCATCGTGCAGACCCAGTTCCTTATTTACCAGAAAGGCGCCTACCGGAGCATGTAATAGATCAGGAACCTCCCTTTCAATCTCCTCCTCAAGCAGTTGGTTGGCCTCAGCAATAGCCAGGAGTTCAGAACCGGGTATGCCCTTGGCGTAATCATGCAAAATCCCAGTCAGATAAGCTTTGTCGCTATCCACACCATAATGCCGGGCCATATCCCGGGCTACCCGGGCTACATCCAGCGAATGCTGAAATCGCCTTGCCGATAGTCTGAATCTAATTACATTGATGGCATCCTGCTCATTTAACATTGCTTCCTCCATCCTTCCGGTACAAACCTTCGGCAAGAATATATTCCTCAACTTGGGAAGGCAATAAATACTTGATAGGCTTACCCTGAGCAACCCGGCTTCTAATATCACTTGAGGAAATATCCAAACCCGGTATCTGCAATTGCTTCATTTTTGACCACAGCTTAAAGGGCAGGCCGGTCAGAAGCGGATCATTACGGTTGATATCATATCCCGGTCTGGTTACCACTATAAATGTACACAGTTCCGCCAAGCGTTCAATATCTTTCCAGGTATCCATAAAAAAAAGGGAGTCCGCACCGGTGATGAAGAAGATTTCAGTCCCCGGAAGTGTATTTCTATAGTAATCGACCGTATCAACCGTATAGGAAAAACCCGGCCTATTCATTTCCAGAGAAGACAATTCCATAATCGGATTGTTTTTTATCGCCATTTCCACCATAT